>NZ_JBIVZG010000023.1:0-63857 GCF_044759445.1 Streptomyces sp. NPDC101118
GGTCACCCTTGACCGCCCACCCCGGTCCGGAAGGCAAAATCCCTCGGCGGACAACCCCCGAAAAACGCCCCGGAGGAACACAAGCCACCCACCACCCCCACAGCCGCGACCGGCACCAAGGGAGGGGCATCCCCAGTTCCCCCGCACGACATCCGCCCACCAACGCTCCCGCCCACCCCGCCGCCCCACGGGGCGCGCACCACCGTCCGTAGGCCCACTACTTGGCATAGCGGCCTCCGGGCCGTCTGTGCCCCTTCATAAGCCGCCACAGATCGCTACGCGCTTCGACCGTCTCGGCGGCCGCCAGGCCGTCCAGGGCTGATCATGCCGCCGGCACTCCCGAAGCAGCCGGATCCGAGCCCTCCCGGCGTCTGCACCCGCGGATGACCTGCCGACAATTCCGCTCAGCGGATCTCACGGCCCGGTGGGTGCCGATTCCCTCGTGCCGGGAGGTCGCGGCGTGCTTTTCGCCGTGCCGGCGGGCGAATCATGCCGGTCCGAGCCCTCCCGGCGTCTGCACCCGCGGATGACCTGTCGACAGTTCCGCTCAGCGGATCTCACCGCCCGGTAGGTGCCGATTCCCTTGTGCCGGGAGGCCTCGGCGTCGATTTTCGCGTGCCGGTGGCCGATTGGTGCTGGTCCGAGCCCCGCCGCCGGTGCTGCGTGCCGGTGTCCGGCTCTCCGGTCCGCTGGGCGGAACTCCGGGCCGGAAGCCGGGCGGCGGGCTCAGCCCGTGGCCGTCCTGCTCCCGGTCCGCACCGAGAGGTGCAGTCGCGGGAGGCGCAGGGCGCGGGGGAGGCGGATGCGGAGAGGGGTCGTGATGCGGGCTTCGTGGGAGGCGAGGAGGGCGCGCTCGGTGCGGTCCGTGAGGGGGGTGCTGGGCGTGTTCGTGTCCTTACGCATGGTGGTCTCCTTGCCAATCTCGGGCCAATAACGGGAGTCTGGACCCGGGATTGGCCTGGACGGCAGGGCCAATCAGGGGAGGTTGGCATGGCAAGTGGGCGAGTGGTCCAGACGGCGGACAGGTTCATCGGGAGCCGGCAGCTGACCGGTCTGCTGCCTCCCGACGTCGCCGCGCGCCCCGGGTACCGGGCGCTGGCCGGTGCCGTGCGCGAGCTGATCCTCGACGGGCGGATCCCCCTGCACGTGCGGTTGCCCGCCGAGCGCGACCTCGCCGAGACGGTCGGGGCGAGCCGGGCCACCGTCACCGCGGCGTACGACCTGCTGCGCGAGAGCGGGTACGTACGGTCGCGCCGCGGATCCGGTACGTGGACGGAACTCCCGGCGGGCCACGGCATGGTCGGGGTGCACGGCGTGGCCGGTGTCGAGGCGGCGGGCGGGGCCGTCGACCTGGCGATCGCCGCCATGGGGGCTCCGGAGGGTGCCCTGGAGTCCGCGATGGCCTGGGCCGCGCCCAGGATGGCGCGGCTGGCCCGGCACCACGGGTACCACCCGTACGGGCTGCCGGAGCTGCGGGAGGAGGTGGCCGCGCGGTTCACGCGGCGGGGGCTGCCCACCCGGCCCGAGCAGATCCTGATCACGGCGGGTGCCCAGCAGGCCCTGGTGCTGGTGCTCCAGTTGCTGTGCGGGGCCGGCGACCGCGTGATGACCGAGAACCCCACGTACGCCAACGCCCTCGACGCGCTGCGTCACGCCCGGCTGCGCACGGCCTCCGTGGCGGTGTCGGACGACGGGTGGGACATGGAGATCGCGGAGTCCGCGCTGCGCCAGACCGTGCCCCGGATCGCCTACGTCATCCCCGACTTCCACAACCCCACCGGGGCGCTGATGCCGGAGGAGGACCGGCTGCGGCTGCTGGCGGCCACCCGCAGGACCGGGACCTGGCTGGTGGTCGACGAGACGATCGCCGACATCGCGCTGGACGTGCCCGCGCCGGCGCCGCTCGCCTCGCTGGCGCCGCGCGGCGGCGCCGACCACGTGCTGACCATCGGCTCGCTGAGCAAGACCCACTGGGGCGGTCTGCGGGTCGGGTGGGTGCGGGCGGCCGGCAATCTGGTCACCGAGCTGACCGCTTCCCGGGTCGCGTCCGACATGACCGGCTCGGTGCTGGACCAGCTGATGGCCGTGCCGCTGGTCCGGGACCTGGACGCGGCCCTGCCGGAGCGGCTCGACCGGCTGCGCGAGCGGCGGGCGGCGCTGGTGGGGGCCCTGGAGCGGCACGTGCCCGAGTGGTCCTGGAGGGTGCCGCCCGGCGGGCTCTCGCTCTGGGTGGACCTCGGGGAGCCCGTCAGCTCCGCGCTGTCCGAGCGTGCCGGGGCGGCGGGGGTGCACATCGGGCGCGGCGCCCGCTTCGGGGTCGACCCGGGCACCTTCGAACACCGGCTGAGGATCCCGTACACCCTCGGCGAGGAGGAGCTGGCGCGGGGCGTGCGGCTGCTCGCGGACGCCTTCCACGGCGGGGCGCCCCTCGCGCGGGGCGTGGAGCGGCCGCACTGGGTGGCCTGAGGGGTCCGGGCCCGGGGACGGCCTGAGGGTCCGGGCCCGGGGATGGCCTGAGGGTCCGGGCCCGGGGATGGCCTGAGGGTCCAGCCCCGGGGACGGCCTGAGGGTCCAGGCCCGGGGCTCAGGGGGCGCCGGGGGTGCGGATGAGCTTGCGGGTGGCTGCGAGGGCCACGGCCGCGGTGCGCGAGTCCACGCCGAGCTTGGCGTAGATGTGCACCAGGTGGGACTTGACGGTGGCCTGGCTGAGGAAGAGCTGCTTGCTGATCTGCTGGTTGGAGAGGCCGTCCGCCACCAGCTGGAGGACCTCCAGTTCGCGCTTGGTGAGGGACTCGGCCGGGGTGCGCATGCGGTCCATCAGGCGGTGTGCCACGGCGGGCGCGAGGGCCGACTGGCCCGCCGCGGCCGTACGGACCGCCGCCGCCAGTTCCTCCGGCGGCGCGTCCTTGAGCAGGTAGCCGGAGGCGCCCGCCTCGACCGCGGCCAGGATGTCGGCGTCCGTGTCGTACGTGGTGAGCACCAGGACCCGTGGCGCGCCCGGCCGGCCGGTGATGGCGCGGGTGGCCTCGGAGCCGTGCATGCCGGGGCCGAACTGGAGGTCCATCAGGACCACGTCCAGGTCGAGGCCGGCGGCCAGTTCGACGGCCCGTTCGGCGGTGGCGGCCTCCGCGACGACGGTGAAGTCCGGCTCCGTGTCGAGCACGGCCCGCAGGCCCGCCCGTACGACGGGATGGTCGTCGGCCAGCAGCAGTCTGATGGTCACCGCACCTCCAGCGGCAGGGTCACGGCCACGGCGGTGCCCTGGCCGGGGGCGGACTCCACGGTGAAGGTGCCGCCCAGGGACTCGGCGCGCGAGCGCATGGCGGGCAGGCCGAAGCCGCCGTCCCCCGAGGGCGCGGAGGCGGGGCTGAAGCCCTTGCCGTCGTCCACCACGTCCAGGGTCACGGAGGCGTCCATGAAGGTCAGGGTGATCTCCGCGCGCCCGGCACCGGCGTGCCGGACCACGTTGGCCAGGGCCGACTGCGCGATGCGCAGCAGTGCCACCTCGTACGGGGTGGGCAGCGCGACGGGCGTGCCGCTGAGCGAGAAGCGCACCCGGGGTCCCGGCGAGGCCGCGCACAGCCGTTCCAGGGCGCCGGCCAGCGAGCCGTGTTCCAGGTCGGGCGGGGTGAGCGCCCGTACGAAGCGGCGCGCCTCGGCCAGGTTGGCCTGGGCCTCCTCGCGGGCCCGGGCGATGTGCTCCGCGGCCGGCGCGCCCTCGGGCAGGGACCGCTCGGCGGCCCGCAGCAGCAGCTGGATGGAGGACAGGCCCTGCGCGAGGGTGTCGTGGATCTCCCGGGCCAGCCGTTCGCGCTCGGCCATGATGCCCGCGCCCCGCTCGGCGGCGGCGAGTTCGGCCCGCGTCGTGATCAGCTCCTCGATCAGCTCCCGGCGGCGCTCGCTCTCCCGGTACAGCGCCTGGTAGCCCAGGACGGTCGCCACGGCCACGGCCGCGCCCAGCAGCGGCCCGATGAAGGCCCCCGGGTTGAGCGCCGCGCCGTGCCACACGAAGCTCCCGATGGCCGCGCCCGCGGTCAGCGCCACGGTGGGCAGCGCCCAGCGCACCGGCAGCAGGTGCAGTTCGAGGAAGTACAGCGGGAAGGCGAGCCAGAGCCCCTCGGGGGACGCGGCCAGCAGCCCGAGCCAGGCCGCGCACAGGGCGCCGAGCCAGAGGGCCCCGGCGCGCGGCGAGCGGTGCACCGCGGGGGTGAACACGCCCACGGCGTAGACGGCGCCCATCACGAGGGCGGCGGCCAGCGCGTCGCCCGCGCCGGAGGACCGTACGACGGCGAGCGCCAGCAGCCCGGCGAACAGGGCGTGCAGGCAGCACCGGAGCACGAGTGCGACGGGCGTCAGGGGGCGGGAGTCCATGGTGGAACCAGCCTAAGCCGGGCACCGGCGGCCCCCGGTCAACCGAAAGTTCGATGTCCGGGTGCCACCTTCGATACGAGGATCGCTCCCACGGCGCGATGCCCCGGGGGCCGGGCCGGGACGAGGGTGGGGGACATGTTCGTCGCATGGAGAGACCTGAGGTTCGCCAAGGGGCGGTTCGCCCTCATGGGCACCGTCGTCGTGCTCATCACCCTTCTCGTGGGCCTGCTGTCGGGGCTGACCTCGGGCCTGGCCCGGGAGAACACCTCGGCCGTCACGGGCCTGCCCGCCACCCACCTCGCCTTCGCCGCCCCCGCGGGCGGCCAGCAGGTGTCCTTCACCAATTCGTCGGTGCCGGAGAGCGCCTGGCGGAGCTGGGCCGGCCGGCCCGGCACCACCTCCGCCCAGCCCATCGGCATCCGCACCCTGAACGCCACCGCGGGCGAGCTGAGCGCCGCCGTCTCCGTCTTCGGGGTCGAGCCGGACGGCGGGCTCGCCCCCGCGGCGCCGGGGCCGGGCCGTGCGGTGCTGTCCGAGAAGGCCGCGGCGGAGCTTGGCGTACGCGCCGGGGACCGGATCCGCCTCGGCTCCACCGAGGCGACCGTGGGCGCGGTGCGCGGTGACGCCGCCTACAGCCACACCCCCGTCGTCTGGGTGACCCTCGACGACTGGCAGCAGCCGGCCGGCGGCCCGTCAGGGGACGGACCGCGGGCCACCGTGATCGCGCTGGACCTCGCCGGTTCGGCCGACGTCGCGGCCGGCGACGCGGCGGCCGGCACGAAGACCGAGGCGAAGGACCGGGCGCTGACCGCCATCGGCTCGTACTCGGCGGAGAACGGCTCGCTCCAGCTGATGCGCGGCTTCCTCTTCGCCATCTCCGCCCTGGTCATCGGCGCCTTCTTCACCGTCTGGACCATCCAGCGCAGTGGGGACGTCGCGGTGCTCAAGGCGCTGGGCGCCTCCACCCCGTACCTGCTGAAGGACGCCCTGGGCCAGGCCGTCGTGATGCTCGCCGCGGGCACCGGTCTGGGCACCGCGCTCGCGGCCGGTCTGGGCGCGCTGATCGGCGGCAGCGACGTGCCCTTCGTGCTCGACGCGCCCACCGTGCTCGTCCCGGCCGCCGTGATGATCGTCCTCGGTGTGCTCGGCGCCGCCCTGTCCATCCGGCGCATCACCGCCGTCGACCCGCTCACCGCCCTCGGGAGTGCCCGATGACCTCCACCGCCGCCCTCCAGCTCGACGGCGTCACGCTCACCTACCCCGACGGCGAGGGCCGGCTGACCGCCCTCGACGCCGTGGACCTGGCCGTGCCCGCGGGCACGCTGACGGCCGTGGTCGGACCCTCCGGTTCGGGCAAGTCCAGCCTGCTCGCGGTCGCCGCCACCCTCGTCACGCCGGACAGCGGCCGGGTGGTCGTCGACGGTACGGAGACGGGCGCGCTCGGCGCGGCCGAGAAGGCGGCCCTGCGCCGCGACCGGATCGGCATCGTCTTCCAGCAGCCGAACCTCCTGGCATCCCTGAGCTGCGCCGAGCAGCTCCAGGTGATGGCGCACCTGTCGGGCCGGGGGGACCGGCAGGTGCGTGCCCGCGCGCTGGAGCTGCTGGACGCGGTGGGGCTGGCCGCCCAGGCGGGCCGCCGGCCGCACCAGCTGTCGGGCGGCCAGCGGCAGCGGGTGAACATCGCGCGGGCCCTGATGAACGACCCGGCCGTGCTGCTGGTGGACGAGCCCACCAGCGCGCTGGACCACGAGCGCGGCGCGGCGGTGCTGGACCTGCTGGTCACGCTCACGCGGGAGCGCGGCACGGCGACGGTGCTGGTCACGCACGACCGCACCCATCTGGACCGGATGGACCGGACCGTGGTGATGACCGACGGCCGGCTGGCGGAGGCGGGCCTCCGGGCGGTGTGAGGGCCGCGTCCCTCCCCTCGACCGTACGCGCCACGGCGGCGGCGCGTACCGGCCCGGACCCGGCGGGGTCCGGGAGCCCGGATACCCGGTCCGGGAAAACGCAGGGCCCCCGACCTCTCCGTGGAGGCGGGGGCCCTGGCGCGTTCCTGCGCGGGTCAGGCGGGGTTCTGGTTGGCGAGCGCCACCGACAGCTCGGCCGCCACGCCCTGGAGGATCGGTACGAAGCGCTCGGTCACGGCCTCGGTGACGCGGCCGGCCGGGCCCGAGATGGAGATCGCGGCGGCGGTCGGGGAGTCCGGGACGGAGACCGCCAGGCAGCGGACCCCTATCTCCTGCTCGTTGTCGTCGACCGCGTAGCCGACCTTGCGGACCTGCTCCAGCGCCTCCAGGAAGCCCTCGGGCGTGGTGATCGTCTTCTCGGTGGCGGCGGGCATGCCGGTACGGGCGAGCAGCGCGCGCACCTCGTCGGCCGGGGTGTACGCGAGCAGGGCCTTGCCCACGCCGGTGGAGTGCGGCAGCACCCGGCGGCCGACCTCTGTGAACATGCGCATGGAGTGCTTGGACGGCACCTGGGCGACGTAGACGATCTCGTCCCCGTCGAGCAGGGCCATGTTCGCGGTCTCGCCGGTCTCCTCGACCAGCCGGGTCAGGTACGGCCGGGCCCAGGTGCCGAGCAGGCGCGACGCGGACTCGCCGAGCCGGATCAGGCGGGGGCCGAGGGAGTACCGTCGGTTGGGCTGCTGCCGCACGTACCCGCAGGCGACCAGGGTGCGCATGAGGCGGTGGATGGTGGGCAGGGGCAGTCCGCTCGCGGCGGAGAGTTCGCTCAGGCCGACTTCGCCCCCGGCGTCGGCCATCCGCTCGAGGAGGTCGAAGGCGCGCTCGAGGGACTGGACGCCACCGCTGGCGGCGGGGGATTTGGCGGAAGCGTCGGTGGTGCTGGCGCTGGACGTCGGCACGGCGCGGTCCTTTCGGTGCTGGCAGGCAAGGAAGCAGCCTACCCGGCGGCCGCCCGGCGCCCTAGTGCCAGGGTCACGGCCGTACCCGCCGGTCAGAGGGGGTTTGTCCGGGTGGCTCACGCCCTTGGGGAGTGGGCTTTCCAGCTCACCGTGGCGGTAGCTACGTTCTGTAGAGTGAAATCCTAATTCCATTCTGTGGAAACATCCAATTGCGGCTCACGTGGATCGGGCGTCCCTCCGGGCGCTCTTGACGGGTCCCGGATCGGCGTGAAGACTCCGTCAACAGAACGTTGAATTTCGCTCTGTGGAAGTAGATGGGGAGGTTCCGGGTGTCGGCTGACGTGGAACTGGTACTGCGCTCGACTCGGGTCATCACCCCCGAGGGGACCCGCGCCGCTGCGGTCGCGGTCGCCGCCGGGAAGATCGCCGCCGTGCTGCCGTACGAGGCCGAGGTGCCCGAGGGCGCCCGCCTGGAGGACTTCGGGGACGACGTACTGCTCCCCGGCCTGGTCGACACCCACGTCCACGTGAACGACCCGGGCCGCACCGAGTGGGAAGGCTTCTGGACGGCCACCCGCGCCGCCGCGGCCGGCGGCATCACCACGATCCTCGACATGCCGCTCAACTCCCTGCCGCCCACCACCACCGTGGACCACCTGCGCGTCAAGCAGGACGTGGCCCGCGAGAAGGCCCACGTGGACGTCGGCTTCTGGGGCGGCGCCCTGCCGGACAACGTCAAGGACCTCGCCCCTCTCCACGACGCGGGCGTCTTCGGCTTCAAGTGCTTCCTGTCGCCCTCCGGCGTCGACGAGTTCCCGCACCTGGACCAGGACCAGCTGGCCGCCTCCCTCGCGGAGATCACCGGCTTCGGCGGCCTGATGATCGTCCACGCCGAGGACCCGCACCACCTGGACGCCGCGCCCGTCGTGCCCGGCCCCAAGTACACCGACTTCCTCGCCTCCCGGCCGCGCGACGCCGAGAACACCGCGATCGGCAACCTGATCGCCCAGGCCAAGCGCCTCGGCGCCCGCGTCCACGTGCTGCACCTCTCCTCCAGCGACGCGCTGCCGCTGATCGCCGCAGCCAAGGCCGAGGGCGTGCAGATCACCGTCGAGTCCTGCCCGCACTACCTCACCCTGACGGCCGAGGAAGTGCCGGACGGCGCGAGCGAGTTCAAGTGCTGCCCGCCCATCCGCGAGGCCTCCAACCAGGACCTCCTGTGGGACGCGCTGGCCGACGGCACGATCGACTGCATCGTCTCCGACCACTCGCCGTCCACCGCGGACCTGAAGACGGACGACTTCTCCACCGCCTGGGGCGGCATCTCCTCCCTCCAGCTGGGCCTGCCCGCCATCTGGACCGAGGCGCGCAAGCGCGGCGGCAGCCTGGAGGACGTCGTCCGCTGGATGTCCGAGGCCCCCGCACGCCTCGCGGGCCTCACCCAGAAGGGCGCCATCGAGGCCGGCCGGGACGCCGACTTCGCCGTGCTGGCCCCCGAAGAGACCTTCACCGTGGACCCGGGCGAGCTGCACCACCGCAACCAGGTCACGGCGTACGCGGGCAAGACCCTGCACGGCGTCGTGAAGTCCACCTGGCTGCGCGGTGTCCGGATCGCCGCCCACGGAACCCCGACCGAGCCCACCGGCCTCCTCCTCGAAAGGCAGAACTGACAGTGGCGATCCCTTCTTTCACCGGTAACGCGAACCCGTACGGAGGCGGCGACCCGTACGCCGACTACCGCACGGCCGAGTTCCCGTTCACCCAGTACGCGAACCTCGCCGCCCGCGAGCTCGGCGCCGGTGTCATCGCCGCCAACGACGAGTTCTTCGCCCAGCGCGAGAACCTCCTGATCTCCGAGGCCGCCCACTTCGACCCCGAGGACTTCGGCCACAAGGGCAAGGTCATGGACGGCTGGGAGACCCGCCGCCGCCGCGGCGTCTCCGCCACCCAGCCCTGGCCCACCGCCGAGGACCACGACTGGGCCCTCGTACGCCTGGGCGCCCCCGGCGTGATCCGCGGCATCGTGGTCGACACCGCCCACTTCCGCGGCAACATGCCGCAGGCCGTGTCCATCGAGGGCACCAACTGGGAGGGCGCCCTCGCCCCCACCCCCGAGGAGCTCCTCGGCGACGACGTGAAGTGGACGACCCTCGTCCCGCGCACCCCGGTCGGCGGCCACGCGGCCAACGGCTTCGAGGTGACCGTCGAGCAGCGCTTCACGCACCTGCGCGTCAACCAGCACCCCGACGGCGGCATCGCCCGCCTGCGCGTCCACGGCGAGGTCCTCCCGGACCCGAAGTGGCTCGCCACCCTGGGCTCCTTCGACGTGGTCGCGCTGGAGAACGGCGGCTCGGTCCAGGACGCCTCCAACCGCTTCTACTCGCCGCCGACCAACACCATCAACCCGGGCCGCTCCCGCAAGATGGACGACGGCTGGGAGACCGCCCGCCGCCGCGACAACGGCAACGACTGGATCCGCTACCAGCTCGTCGCCGAGTCCGAGATCCGCGCGATCGAGATCGACACCGCCTACCTGAAGGGCAACTCGGCCGGCTGGGCCTCGCTGTCCGTCAAGACCGGCGAGGAGGGCGAGTGGCAGGAGTTCCTCCCGCGCACCCGCCTGCAGCCCGACACCAACCACCGCTTCGTGCTGGACACCCCGGCGGTCGGCACCCACGTCCGGATCGACATCTTCCCGGACGGCGGCTTCTCCCGCCTGCGCCTGTACGGCTCGCTGACGGAGGCCGGCACGGCCGCCCTGACGGCCCGCCACCAGGAGCTGGGCGGCTGACACCGCGGCACATGAGACCCGGGCGGAGCGACACCCGCCCGTGACCCGGGACGTGACCGGACCGACATCCGGCCACGGCCCAGGGACAGCCCTCGGGGCGCACCGGCAGACAGCACCGGTGCGCCCCTTGGCGTACCCGGGGAGGCCCGGGGCCTCTGCCGGGTGTGCGGCGGGCGGGTGGTCGTACGGCAGGCCTCAGGCTCTGCGGAAGCCCGTACGCAACGCAAGCCGTGCGGCAGGCCCCGGCCCCTACGCCGCCTCAGGCCGCGTGGCCGCCGTCCACCGCGAACTCCGCGCCCGTGACGTACGCGGCCTCGTCGCCGGCCAGGAAGGCGACCACGGCCGCCACCTCGTCCGGCGCGCCGAAGCGGCCGAGGGCGGTCATCGCGGCCTGGCCCCCTGCGTACGGGCCGCCGGCCGGGTTCATGTCGGTGTCGACCGGACCCGGGTGGACCACGTTGGCGGTGACGCCCCGCTCGCCCATCTCCCGGGCGAGGGCCTTGGTCAGCCCGGTCAGCGCCGCCTTGCTCATCGCGTACAGCGTGCCGCCGGGGCCGGGTACCCGCTGGGTGATGCAGCTGCCGATGTTGATCACCCGGCCACCCGGGCCCAGGTGCGCGGC
Organism: Streptomyces sp. NPDC101118; assembly: GCF_044759445.1. Classification (NCBI taxonomy): domain Bacteria; kingdom Bacillati; phylum Actinomycetota; class Actinomycetes; order Kitasatosporales; family Streptomycetaceae; genus Streptomyces; species Streptomyces sp. NPDC101118. The sequence goes on from NZ_JBIVZG010000023.1 coordinate 10,654, forward strand.
GGCGGCCTGCGCCGCGAGGAACGCGCCCCGCACGTTGACCGCCAGCACCCGGTCCACGTCGGCGAGGCCGAGCCCCTCCAGCGGGCCGAGCACCCCGATCCCGGCGTTGTTGACCAGCACGTCGAGCCGCCCCAGCTCCGCGGCCGCACGGTCCACCGCGCCGGCGACCGCCGCCGGGTCGGCGGCGTCCGCGCGGATCGCGAGACCCCGGCGTCCGGCGGACTCGACCTTCCGCACCACCGCGCGGGCCGCGTCCTCGTCGTGCACGTAGGTGAAGGCCACGTCCGCGCCCTCGGCGGCCAGCCGCAGCACGGCCGCCGCCCCCATGCCCCGGCTCCCGCCGGTCACCAGCGCCACCTTCCCCCCGAGCCGCCCGCCCCCGGGCCCGGCGACCCCGACCGCCCGCACCGTGCCCGCGGTGCGCCCCGCGTCCCCGGCCGCGTCCCCGGTCCGCACCGTGCCCGCCGTCCCCATCGCGTCCTCGCCCATGACCGCGCTCCTTCCGTCCGCCGGCTCCGTGCCGACAACTGGTTGCGCATTCAATGAAATCGTCGGCGCCCCGCCACCGCTGGCAGGAATCCGACCTGGCGTACGGAGCCCCGGGGCCGGCCCGGCCCCGGGGCGGAAATCCCGGTGCCGGCGGGGCCCGCCCCCGTATAGCGTGATCACGTTTCCGTGCGAGCCGCCGTCGTCTCCACCCGTCCGTGCGCGCATCCCGCCGCACCGCGACAGCTTCTGGAGTCCCGGACCGTGACGACCGCTCCCGCCCTCGCCGCCCCCGCCCTCGCGCCCCGCCGTGCCTGGCTGACCGACCTGCCCGTGCTGCTGGTCGCCGTCGTCTGGGGCGGCAGCTACCTCGCCGCCAAGGACATCTCCACCCCCGCCACGGTGACCGCCGTGCTCGTCCTCCGGTTCGCCGTCGCCCTTCCGGTGCTCGCCGTCGCCGGGCGGCGCGGGCTGCGGGCACTGAGTGCCGCCCAGTGGCGGGGCGCGGGGCTGCTCGGGCTGGTCCTCGGCGTCATCCTGCTGCTGGAGACCTACGGCGTCGTCCACACCAGCGCCACCAACGCCGGTCTGATCATCAGCCTCACCATGATCCTCACGCCGCTCGCCGAGGCGGCCCTGACCCGGGCCCGGCCCTCCGGCGGGTTCCTCGCGGCCGCCGCCCTCTCCCTCGCCGGGGTCGTGCTGCTCACGCAGGGCGGCGGCTTCACCGCCCCCTCCACCGGCGACCTGCTCGTCCTGCTGGCGGCGGGTGCCCGTACCGTGCACGTGCTGCTGATGGCCCGGATGGCCGCCGTCCGCGGTGCCGACGCGCTGCCCCTGACGACCGCACAGTTCGGGGGCGCCCTCGCCCTGTTCGTCCTGCTGGCCCTCCTGCCCGGCTCGGGCGCCGCGCCCTGGAGCGCCGCCGCCGCGTTCGGCGCCCGGGAGTGGGCCGGACTGCTGTTCCTCGCCCTCTTCTGCACCCTCTTCGCGTTCTTCGTGCAGATGTGGGCCGTACGCCGCACCTCGCCCTCCCGCGTGAGCCTGCTGCTCGGCACCGAACCCCTCTGGGCCGCCCTCGCCGGCGTCCTCGTCGGCGGCGAACACCTCGGTGCCTGGGGCCTGTCGGGAGCCGCGCTCGTACTCGCCGGCACCGCCTGGGGCCGCCGCGCCGCCACCGCCCCGGGGCACTGAACGCGTGTCCGGATCCCGACCCCGCCCGCGCGGCAGGGCCGTACCCTGACCGCAAGCGGAGGCAGGGGAGGGCGCGCATGCCGGTCATGGACATCAGCTCGTACGCCGAGGACTTCAACGCGAACCCGTACCCGTACTACGCGAAGCTCCGCGAGTCCGGACCCGTCCACCGCATCCGGGACGCGGGGACCGAGAGCGTCTGGCTGGTCGTCGGCCACCAGGAGGCCCGGCAGGCACTCGCCCACCCCGCCCTGTCGAAGAACTGGCAGATCTCCGGCCTGTTCGACCGCACCGAGGTCGCCGCGGTCAACTCCAACATGCTGGAGTCCGACCCGCCCCGCCACACCCGCCTGCGCGGGCTGGTGGCCCGCGAGTTCACCGCCCGCCGCGTGGCGGCCCTGCGCCCGCGGGTCCACGAGGTCACCGAGGGGCTGCTCGACGCCATGGCGGCGGACGGGGCCCGCCGGGCCGACCTCGTCGGCGCCCTCGCGTTCCCGCTCCCGATGACCGTCATCTGCGAGCTGCTAGGCGTCCCCGACCTGGACCGCGCGAGCTTCCGGGCCTGGTCCAACGAGGTGGTGGCCCCCACCGGGGCCGAGCCCGAGGCCCAGGCCCTCACCGCCATGGGCGGCTACCTCACCGAGCTGATCGCGGACAAGCGCCGGGCCCCGGGCGAGGACCTGCTCAGCGCCCTGATCAGGACCCAGGACGAGGACGGCGACCGGCTCACCCCCGACGAGCTGGTCGGCATGGCCTTCCTGCTGCTGGTCGCCGGCCACGAGACCACCGTCAACCTGATAGCCAACGGGGTACGGGCCCTCCTCGCCCACCCCGGCCAGCTCGCCGCGCTCCGCGCCGACCCGGGCCTGCTGGACGGCGCCGTGGAGGAGATGCTGCGCTACGACGGACCGGTCGAATCGGCCACCTTCCGCTTCGCCCGCGAGGACGTGGAGCTGGGCGGCACCGTGATACCCGCCGGGCAGCCCGTGATGATCTCGCTGGCCGCAGCCGACCGCGACCCGGCCCGCTTCGCCGCACCCGACACCTTCGACATCCGCCGCGCCCCCCAGGGCCACCTGGCCTTCGGGCACGGCATCCACTTCTGCATCGGCGCCCCGCTGGCCCGCATGGAGGGCCGGATCGCGGTCGGGGCCCTGCTGGAGCGCTTCCCGGACCTGGCCGCGGACCCCGACGCGGGCCCGCCCGAGTGGATCCCCGGCACCCTGATCCGGGGCGTGAAGCGGCTCCCGGTGACCTGGTAGCCCCCGCCCATGCCCCCCACGGCACCACCGGAAGGCGCGCCCGCTCCCGAAGGCGCGTCCGTTCCCGACGGCGCGCCCGCCCCCGGAAGAGCGTCCGTTCCCGATGGCGCGCCCGCCCCCGGAAGAGCAGCCGTCCCCGAAGCCCCGCCCCTCCCCGCCTCAGGCAGCGGCCGACGGACGCCCCGTGGCGATCTCCGGCAGGGCCACCGGCCGCCGCTCCCGCCGCGACAGCTCACAGGCCTCCGCGATCCGCAGGGCCGCCAGCCCCTCGTCGCCCGGGCAGGGGTTCGGCCCCTCGCCGCGCACCAGTCGCACGAAGGCGTCCAGCTCCGCCTCGTACGCCGGGGCGAACCGCTCCAGGAAGCCCGTCCAGGGCTTGCGCGCAGGCGGCGGGCCCAGCGGTTCCGTCGAGGCGATCGGCGTACGGTCGTCCAGCCCGGCCGACACCTGGTCCAGCTCCCCGGCCAGCTCCATCCGGACGTCGTACCCGGCGCCGTTGCAGCGGGTGCCCGTGGCGGTCACCAGCGTCCCGTCGTCCAGGGTCAGCAGGGCCGCCGCCGTGTCGACGTCGCCCGCCTCCCGGAAGGCCGGCGGCCCCGCGTCCGACCCGGTCGCGTACACGTCGACGACCTCGCGCCCGGTCACCCAGCGCACCATGTCGAAGTCGTGCACCAGGCAGTCCCGGTACAGCCCGCCCGAGGTCGGCAGGTACCCGGGCGGCGGGGGCGCCGGGTCCGCGGTCATCGTCCGTACGGTGTGCAGCCGGCCCAGCGCCCCGGAGCGCACCAGCTCCCGGGCGGTCCGGTAGCCCGCGTCGAAGCGCCGCATGAAGCCCAGCTGGAGCACCCCGCCCGCCGCCGACACCTCGTACAGCGCCTCCAGCGTCCCGGCCAGGTCGGCCGCCACCGGCTTCTCGCAGAACACCGGCAGCCCCGCCCGGGCGGCCCGCACGATCAGCCCGGCGTGCGCCGCGGTGGAGCAGGCGATCACCACGGCGTCGACGCCCCAGGTGAACACGGCGTCCACGGTGGGCGCGGCGGTGGCACCCAGCCGGTCGGCGAGGGCCGCGGCCCGCGCCGGTTCGGCGTCGGCCAGCAGCAGCGACCCCGCCTGGGGGTGCCTGCTGAGCGCCGCCGCGTGGAAGGTACCGATCCGGCCGGTTCCGATCAGCCCGATACGCATGGATTCAACGTGGCCCCGGCCGGTCCGCCTGTCAATGTCTGGTCCGCTCCGACCATGGCCTTCGCCCCGCCCTGACCCGATGACGGCCGCCGGCCACCCGGTGGCGGATACTTGGGCGGCTGGCACCGGTTTGACCGGATTGCAGCGGTGTACGGGAAGGCGCCGCGCCGTACCCACGGCTCGGCGGAACACCAGGAACCAGGGAAGGGAAGGGCGCGGCGACGTGGCCAGGATCGGTACAGGGGCGCGGATCGCGGGCGTGCTGCTCGCGACGGTGCTGGGAGCCTCCCTCGCGGGGTGCAGCAGTACGGGCGGCAAGCGCGCCGAGGAGGCCCGGAAGGCGGCGGCGGCCGGGCGGCCGGCCGTGTCCACCCCGCGCTGGACCTTCGCGATGGTCACGCACGCGGGAGACGGCGACACCTTCTGGGACATCGTGCAGAAGGGCGCCAAGGAGGCCGCCGCCAAGGACAACATCAACTTCGTCTACTCCCACGACGACCAGGCACAGCAGCAGGCCCAGTTCGTCCAGAACGCGATCGACCAGAAGGTCGACGGCCTGATCGTCTCCCTCGCCAAGCCCGAGGCCCTCAAGGACGTCGTCGGGAAGGCGGTCCGGGCCGGCATCCCCGTCATCACGGTGAACTCGGGATCCGCCCAGTCCCGGGAGTACGGCGCCCTCACCCACATCGGCCAGGACGAGACCATCGCCGGCGAGGCCGTGGGCACCGAGCTGACGGAGCGGGGCCGCAAGAAGGCCGTCTGCGTCCTGCACGAACAGGGCAACGTCGGCCACGAGCAGCGCTGCGCCGGGGCGAAGAAGACCTTCGGCGGCACCCTGGAGAACCTGTACGTCGAGGGCACCAACATGCCCTCCGTCCAGGCGGCGATCCAGGCCAAGCTCCAGGCCGACCCATCCGTCGACGCCGTCGTCACCCTCGGCGCGCCCTTCGCGGCCACCGCGGTCAAGGCCGGGCAGGCGGCCGGCAGCAAGGCGGAGGTCGACACCTTCGACCTGAACCCGCAGGTCGCCGCCGGCCTCAAGGACGGCACCCTCGGCTTCGCCGTCGACCAGCAGCCGTACCTCCAGGGGTACGAGGCCGTGGACCTGCTCTGGCTCTACCGCTACAACGCGGACGTGCTCGGCGGCGGCCGGCCGGTGCTCACCGGCCCGCAGATCGTGGACGCCGCCGACGCCGCGAAGCTCACCGAGTACATCCAGCGGGGCACCCGATGAGCAGTGCCGCCGCCGCGGACGAGCGCCTGGCGCACGTCTCCCTCGTCCGCAGGCTCCTCACCCGGCCCGAGCTGGGCGCGGTGGTGGGCGCCGCCGCCGTCTTCGTCTTCTTCGCGTTCGCCGCGGACACCTTCCTGCAGGCCAGCAGCCTGAGCACGATCCTGTACTCGGCCTCCACCATCGGGATCATGGCCGTGCCGGTGGCGCTGCTGATGATCGGCGGCGAGTTCGACCTCTCGGCCGGCGTGATGGTCACCACCTCGGCGCTGGTCTCCTCGATGTTCAGCTACCAGATGACCGCGAACGTCTGGGTGGGCGTCGGGGTGTCCCTGCTGGTCACCCTGGCCATCGGCTTCTTCAACGGCTTCATGCTGACCCGCACCGGCCTGCCGAGCTTCATCATCACCCTCGGCACCTTCCTGATGCTGACCGGCCTGAACCTCGGCTTCACCAAGCTGATCAGCGGCGCCGTCTCCACGAAGTCCATCGCCGACATGGAGGGCTTCCCCTCCGCCCGCGCCGTCTTCGCCTCCCAGTGGGACGTGGGCGGGGTCACCCTCAAGATCACCATCCTCTGGTGGCTGGGCCTGGTGGCCCTCGCCACCTGGATCCTGCTGCGCACCCGGGCCGGGAACTGGATCTTCGCGGTGGGCGGCGGCGCACCGGCCGCCCGCGCCGTGGGCGTTCCCGTGGTGAAGACCCGCATCGGCCTCTACATGGGCGTCGGGCTCTGCGCATGGATCTCCGGCCAGCACATCCTCTTCTCGTTCGACGTCGTCCAGTCGGGCGAGGGCGTCGGGAACGAGTTCCTCTACATCATCGCCGCCGTGATCGGCGGCTGTCTGATGACCGGCGGCTACGGCTCGGCCATCGGCTCCGCCGTCGGCGCGTTCATCTTCGGCATGACCAGCAACGGCATCGTGTACGCCCAGTGGAACCCCGACTGGTTCAAGTTCTTCCTGGGCGCGATGCTCCTTCTCGCCACCCTGCTCAACGCCTGGGTGCGCAAGCGAGCGGAGGCGAGCAAGTGACCGCGCTCATCGAACTGGACCGGGTCGGCAAGCACTACGGCAACATCCGCGCCCTCGACGACGTCTCCCTGGAGGTCTCCGCCGGCGAGATCACCTGCGTGCTCGGCGACAACGGGGCCGGCAAGTCCACCCTCATCAAGATCATCGCGGGGCTGCACCAGCACGACGCCGGCACCTTCAGGATCGAGGGCGAGGAAACCCGCCTCGCCAACCCCCGCGCCGCGCTCGACCGGGGCATCGCCACCGTCTACCAGGACCTGGCCGTCGTCCCCCTGATGCCCGTATGGCGCAACTTCTTCCTCGGATCCGAACCCACCAGGGGCCGGGGCCCCTTCCGCCGCCTCGACACCGCCCTCATGCGGGCGACCACCCGGTCCGAGCTGCTGCGCATGGGCATCGACCTGCGCGACGTCGACCAGCCCATCGGCACCCTCTCGGGCGGCGAGCGGCAGTGCGTGGCCATCGCCCGCGCGGTCCACTTCGGCGCGAAGGTGCTGGTCCTCGACGAACCCACCGCTGCCCTCGGCGTGAAGCAGTCCGGGGTCGTGCTCAAGTACGTCGCCGCGGCCCGTGACGCGGGTCTCGGCGTGGTCCTCATCACCCACAACCCGCACCACGCCCACCTCGTCGGGGACCGCTTCGTGCTGCTGAAACGCGGCACGATGGCGGGCAGCCACACCCGCGACTCCATCACCCTCGACGAGCTGACCCGCCAGATGGCGGGCGGATCGGAGCTCGAGGAACTGAGCCACGAACTGGAGCGGGTGGCAGAATCGGCAGACAGGGGACCCGCGCCCCACGGGGCACGGCAACCCCCCGAGGACACCGCCACCACACCCGCCACCCCCGACCACTGAGGGACACCAGCACTCGATGAGCACGTACCGGGACTTCACGCTCGCCCACCGCGGCGCTGCGCGGGGCACCGTCCTGCGGACCGTCGGGTCCCGGGAGCGCCGGTCCCACCTGACCGCCCCGCGCGTCCCCACGGTCGGCATCGACATCGGCGGCACCAAGGTCATGGCCGGGGTCGTCGATGCCGACGGCGTGATCCTGGAGAAGCTGCGCACCGAGACCCCCGACAAGTCCAAGAGCCCCAAGGTCGTCGAGGACACCATCGTCGAGCTGGTCCTGGACCTCTCCGACCGGCACGACGTGCACGCCGTCGGCATCGGCGCGGCCGGCTGGGTCGACGCCAACCGCTCCCGCGTCCTCTTCGCACCCCACCTGGCCTGGCGCGACGAGCCGCTGCGCGACGCCCTCCAGTCCCGGCTGGCCGTACCCGTCATGGTCGACAACGACGCCAACACGGCCGCCTGGGCCGAGTGGCGGTTCGGCGCCGGCCGCGGCGAGGACCACCTGGTGATGATCACCCTGGGCACCGGCATCGGCGGCGCCATCCTGGAGGACGGCCAGGTCAAGCGCGGCAAGTACGGCGTCGCCGGCGAGTTCGGCCACATGCAGGTCGTCCCCGGCGGCCACCGCTGCCCGTGCGGCAACCGCGGCTGCTGGGAGCAGTACAGCTCAGGCAACGCCCTGGTCCGCGAGGCACGCGAGCTGGCCGCCGCCGACTCCCCGGTCGCGTACAACATCATCGACCGCGTCCAGGGCAACGTCCCGGAGATCACCGGGCCGCTCATCACCGAGCTCGCCCGCGAGGGCGACGCCATGTGCGTCGAGCTGCTCCAGGACATCGGCCAGTGGCTGGGCGTCGGCATCGCCAACCTCGCCGCCGCCCTCGACCCCTCCTGCTTCGTCATCGGCGGCGGCGTCAGCGCGGCCGACGACCTGCTCATCGGCCCGGCCAGGGACGCCTTCCGGCGCCACCTGACCGGCCGCGGCTACCGGCCCGAGGCCCGGATCGCCAAGGCCCAGCTGGGCCCCGAGGCCGGCATGGTCGGCGCCGCCGACCTGGCCCGCCTGGTGGCCCGCCGCTTCCGCCGCGCCAACCGCCGTCGCGTCGAGCGGTACGAGCGCTACGCCCAGACCGGCCGCCTGTTCAGCCCCGGCGGGGCGTTCGGCACCCGCCCCACCGGCAAGACCCCCGAGGACCCGCAGTGACGCCCACCCTGCCCCGCCAGGCCCCGGCCCCCGAGAGCGACGCGGCCACGTCCGTCGAGGACCGCCGCCACGTGATCAGGCGCCGCTGGCTGACCGCGATCATCATCGTGCTGCTGATCGGCGTCCCGGCCGGCTACCTCGCGATCTCCGCCGAGCAGAGCCGCAGCAGCGGCCGCGACAAGGCAGCCAAGGCCGCCGCGACCCAGGTCAGGGCCGGCTGGCCGTCCCGCGTGCAGCGCAGCATCTACGAGGTGCCGGTGCCGGACAAGGCGTGGAGCGTCCGTTTCTACGAGACGAACAACTGGCGCACGAGCCGGCTGTACGTCGCCTTCACCGTCACCCACGCCGACCTGGACACCTTCCTGGTGCAGACCGGCACCGGCCGGTCCGCCCTGAAGCCCGGCGTCACCATCGGCGGCAAGGACGCCACGGTGGCCGGCTGGAAGTTCCCCGCCGACCGCACCTGGCAGGGCACCACCCACGAGCAGGCCGACCCGCGCCCCACGCAGGACATCACGGTCGACTTCACGGACCCGAACTCGGCCCGCGTGTACGTGGTCTCCACCGCGACGCCCTGACCCGGGCCAAGATGGTCCCCATGAAGCTCACCAAACTGCGGCACTCCTGCGTCAAGGTGGAGAAGGACGGGCGGACGCTCGTCATCGACCCGGGCGCCTTCAGCGAGCCCGACGCGGGACTGGGCGCCGACGCGCTGCTGGTCACGCACGAGCACCCGGACCACTTCGAGGAGGGCCGGCTGCGGACTGCCCTGGAGGCGAACCCCGCGGCGGAGATCTGGACCCTGCGGTCCGTGGCCGAGCGGCTGGCCCCCGCGTACCCGGGCCGGGTGCACACGGTCGGGCACGGCGACGCCTTCACCGCCGCCGGCTTCGACGTACAGGTCCACGGCGAGCTGCACGCCGTGATCCACCCGGACATCCCGCGGATCACCAACATCGGCTTCCTGGTGGACGGCTCCCTCTTCCACCCCGGTGACGCCCTGACCGTGCCGGACCGGCCCGTCGACACGCTGATGCTCCCGGTCCACGCCCCCTGGAACAAGATCGCCGAAGTGATCGACTACGTGCGGGAGGTGAAGCCGCGCCGGGCCATCGACATCCACGACGCCTACCTCGCGGACCTCGCCCGCCCGATCTACGACGGCCAGATCGGCGCCCTGGGCGGCGCGGACCACTCGCGGCTCGGCCCGGGCGGCACGACCGAGCTCTGACCGGCCCGCGCGGGCCGTGACCGGCCCGCGCCGGAAGGTGACTGTCGGAGCCGGGCGGTAGGTTGGGGTACATGCGCATCGCCACCTGGAACGTGAACTCGATCACCGCTCGGCTGCCCCGGCTGCTGGCCTGGCTGGAGAGCAGCGGCACCGACGTGCTGTGCATCCAGGAGACCAAGTGCTCCGCCGACCAGTTCCCGCACGACGAGCTGCGGGAACTGGGCTACGACTCCGCGGTGAACGCCACCGGCCGGTGGAACGGCGTGGCCCTGCTCTCCAAGGTCGGCATGGAGGACGTGGTGGCCGGGCTGGCCGACGGACCCGACTACGAGGGCGTCCAGGAGCCCCGCGCACTCTCCGCCACCTGCGGCGGCGTCCGCGTCTGGTCGGTGTACGTGCCCAACGGCCGGGAGCCCGAGCACGACCACTACGGCTACAAGCTCGACTGGTTCCGTGCGCTGACCACCGCCGTGGCCCAAGACGCGGCGGGGGAGCGGCCGTTCGCGGTGATGGGCGACTTCAACGTCGCGCCGACCGACGAGGACGTCTTCGACCCGGCGGCCTTCGTCGGCCTCACCCACGTCACCCCGCCGGAGCGCGCCGCGCTGGAGGCACTGCGTGCCGCCGGCCTCTCGGACGTCGTGCCGCGCCCGCTCAAGTACGACCGCCCGTACACCTACTGGGACTACCGCCAGCTGGCGTTCCCCAAGAACCGCGGCATGCGCATCGACCTGGTGTACGGCAACGCGGCCTTCGCCGGAGCGGTCAAGGACGCGTACGTGGACCGCGAGGAGCGCAAGGGCAAGGGCGCGTCCGACCACGCTCCGGTGGTGGTCGACCTCGACGTGTAGCGGGGCGCGGTGGCTCAGGCGCGCCTATGGCCTACGGGCGGACACGGGTGCGACGCTGGGCGGTATGAACATCCCCTTCCTGGACAACTGGCGAAAGCGACACGAAACCGGACAGGGCTCGGCCCTGGCGACCGCCCTGGCGGGCGACCCGGAGGGGGTGGTCGAGCTGCTCTCGGAGTGCGAACTGCTGCGCGCGCAGGCGGGCTCCGCGGGGCTCGAACTGGACGAGACCCCGGCGTCGTTGGAGGCGCTGGACCAGCTGATGCCCCGCTGGCGCCGGGATCCGGAGGCGGCGCCCTGGCTCGGCAACGACGCGGGGCTCTACCTCGGCACGGTGATCATCCGTACCGTGCCGGGCGCCGGCTGGCGTATCTGGCCCAGCGGTCAGCCGGTGATCCGGCTGGCCTCGGGGCGCGAGCTGAACGTGGTCGAGTCGGGGATCGCCTGGGCGATGACGGGGTCCCCCGAGCTGTCCCAGGCGTACGCGGAGGCCTCCGAGGGCTGACCGGAGGCACCCCGCAGGGTCAATGTCTCCTTTATGTCTCGTTTATGCGTGTCTGAGTCGAAGTCCCGTGCCGGGCTGGATAGTTTGCGCTGGGCCCTGATGCGCCACACGTCAGGAGGACATGGGCAGATGGCCTCGCCGCACCGGCGCCAGCCGCGATCACTGCTCGCGCAGCGGGACCGAGACGTACGAGGGTTCGGCCCCGGGTGAGGAGAAGGTCAGCTGCGCGCCCGTGGGGCTGACGGCGCGGGCCGGGTGCGTCAGGAGCCGTGGAGGGCGCTCCGGGCGGTCCACTCGGACCAGGACTCGTTCCACTCGCCGTACCCGTTGCCGATCTCCGGCTTGCCCTTGGAACCGCTGCCCACCACCTCGAACGGGTCGCCGGGCTGCACGGCCGCGTAGAAGTCGGCTGCGTTGGCGTTGCTCATGCCCACGCAGCCCGAGCTGGTGTTGGCGCGGCCGAAGTTGGCGGAGTTCCACGGCGCGGCGTGTGCGTACATGCCCGACCAGGTCAGCCGCATCGAGTAGTCGACCATCTTGTCGTAGGCGTCGCCCAGGCCCACCGTCTGGGAGTCCATCCGGATGGTGCCCTCCTTCGCCATCACCACCAGCTTGCCCTGCCAGGACGCCTTCTTGCCGCCCGGAGTGCCGGCCGAGATCGGGATCTGCTTGATCTCGCTGCCGTCGCGGGTCATGGTCAGCTGGTGGTCGTCCAGGGACACCTTGATCCGCTGGTCCTTGCCGATGGAGAAGTTCGTGTTGTAGTCGCGCACGAAGTAGCCGCCGCCCTGGCCCGAGTCCACCCCGTTCAGGTTCATCTGGAGCTTCACCTCGGTGCCCGGCTTCCAGTACTCCTTGGGCCGCCAGTCCACCCGGTCCTGCCCCGAGTAGTCCTTCATCCAGCCCCAGGACCCCTCGGTGTCGTTCGAGGTGGTGACCTTCAGCTGCTTCTCCACCTCGGCCTTGTTCTTCACCGGGTTGTCGAAGACCAGTGAGATCGGCTGCGCGATGCCGTACGTGCCGCCCTTCTGGGGCGAGATGGTGATCTTGTTGACCTTGTCGGCCTCCGCGGTGGTGAACTGCGCCCCCGCCGTGCCGTTCGCGTCGTTCTTCGCCTCGACCTTGTACGAGGTGCCCGGCGACGCATTGCGCTGCGAGGTCCAGCTCCGGCCGTCCGCGGCGATCTGCCCCGTCAGCTCCCCGCCCTTGGCGTCCGTCACCTTCACCGAGGTCAGCCGGCCCTCCGCCACCTTCACGGTGACCGGCTCGCCCGCCTTGGCCTTGGCGCCGGTCAGGTTGACCGTGATGGCCATCGGGGCCTTCTCCTTCATCGCGGCCTTGCCCGAACCGCCGGCGTCCGCGCCGCCCGAACAGGCGGTCAGCGCGGCGGCGAGGACGGCGGTCCCCGCGATCGCGGCCCGGCGGCCGCGCGCGAACGGGACGTGGCGGCGCGTCAGGGATGCGGTACGGCGTGTGCGGCTCAAGGTGGAAACCCCTCCCAGGTGTGTATGTCCGCAAACGAAGAGCGGACTTCAGGCACTTTAGGTTGCCGATTCCGCCGAAAAAATCGGTCTTTCGGTTGTGACGTCGACCGCAGCAGAACGGTCATCGTCCGGTCACATTCGCCGCGCGGTCCGGTCACGGACTCCTGTGAGAGTCCTGTGTGTTCACCTTTGGCACAGAGGAAGGAATCCGCCGTGTGCGCTCTGCTCGTCACCACGGACGACCCGCGGCAGCAGAACGGGGAACTCCGGATCCGGACCCTCACCGCGGACGAGTACCAGTGGTTCCTCGCCACGCGCCGCGACGCGAGTTTCCTCCAGTACCCGTCATGGGCGGACGTCAAGGACCAATGGCGCTCGGAAAAGGTCGGATGGCACTTGCCCTCGGGCGAGATCGTGGGCGCCGCGCTCGTTCTCTATCGCCAATTCCCCGGCACCCGCAAATACTTCGCGTACCTGCCGGAAGGGCCGGTGGCCGACTGGGCCGACCCCGCGATCGACCGCTGGCTCGACCCCCTGATGCGCCACCTCCGCCGGCAGGGCGCGTTCGCGGTCCGCATGGGCCCCAGCCCCGCCTACCGCCGCTGGGACGCCGCCGCGCTCAAATCCGCCACCGGACCCGGCCGCCGGATATCCGACGTGCTCGCCACCGAGGTCGACCCCCTCGGCGCCGCACTCGCCGACCGGCTCCGCTCCCGCGGCTGGCAGCGCTGCGGCGGGGAGAGCGACGGCGACGCCCAGCCCCGCCACGTCTTCCGCGTCCCCCTCAAGGGCCGCTCCCTCGACGACCTGTGGTCCGGGCTCAACCAGGAATGGCGCCGCAACGTCCGCAAGGCAGGCAAGGCCGGCGTCCAGACCGTCACCGGCACCGCCGGGGACCTGCCCGAGTTCTACCGGCTGCTGGAGATCACGGAAAGCCGCGACGGCTTCCGTCTCGGCCGCTCCCTCGCCTACTACCAGCGCCAGTACGAGGTCCTGAACGCCGAGGAATCCGGCCGCATGCGCCTCTACCTCGCCGTCCACCAGGGTGAGGTGCTCGCCGCCCACACCATGATCGTGGCCGGCGGCCGGGTCTGGTACCAGACCGGCGCCTCCGCCGACCACCGGCGCGAGGTGCGGCCCAGCAACGCCCTGCAGTGGCGCATGCTGTGCGACGCACATGCCCTCGGAGCGGACGAATACGACATGCGCGGGGTACCCTCCACCCTCGACCCCGACGACCGCTCCTTCGGGCTGCTGCGCTGGAAGCTCGGCACCGGCGGACACGTCGTCGAAACCCTCGGAGAGTGGGAGATCCCCGTGGCCGGAGCCGCCAACCACGCGCTGTACCGCGCCTTCCAGGCGTACCTGGCCCGCCGGTGAGCGCCACCGTCACCAGACCGGGAGGTCCCGCCCACGCCGCGCCCCGCAAGGGCTCGGTGCTGCGCAGCGGCGCGCTCATGGCCGCGGGCTCCGTCGTGTCCCGCGCCACGGGCTTCGTCCGCTCCGCGGTCGTCGTCGCCGCCCTCGGCACCGGCCTGCTCGGCGACGGCTACGCGGTGGCCAACACGGTCCCGAACATCCTCTACATCCTCCTCATCGGCGGCGCCCTCAACGCGGTCTTCGTCCCGGAGCTGGTCCGGGCCGCCAAGGAGCACGAGGACGGCGGGACCGCCTACACCGACCGGCTGCTGACGGCCTGCACCGCCGCACTGCTCGTCCTCACCGCCGCCGCCGTGCTCGCGGCACCCGCGCTCGTGGCGGCGTACGCCGACTACTCCGGCGCCCAGGCCGACCTCACCGTCGCCCTCGCCCGCTACTGCCTGCCGCAGATCCTCTTCTACGGCCTCTTCACCCTCCTCGGGCAGGTGCTCAACGCCCGCGGCCGGTTCGGCGCCATGATGTGGACCCCGGTCCTCAACAACATCGTCGTGATCGCCGTCTTCGGGCTCTACCTCACCGTCGCCCACGACGCCGACGCCGGCCTGTCCGCCGCCGAGCTGCGCCTGCTGGGCTGGGGCACCACCGCCGGCATCGTGGTCCAGGCCCTCGCGCTGCTGCCCTCCCTGCGCCGCTCCGGCTTCCGCTTCCGGCCCCGGTTCGACTGGCGCGGCAGCGGCCTGGCCCGTCCCCTGCGCAACGCCGGCTGGCTGGTGCTGCTCGTCCTCACCAACCAGCTCGCCTACTGGGTGGTCACCCGCCTCTCCACCACCACCGGGGTACGGGCCGTCGCCGAGGGCGTCGCGGGCGGCGCGGGCTACACCGCGTACAGCAACGCCTACCTGATCTGGATGGTCCCCCAGGGCATCGTCACCGTCTCCCTGGTCACCGCCCTGATGCCGCGGATGAGCTCCGCCGCCGCCGACGGCGACCTCGCCGCCGTCCGCCGCGACGTCGGGTACGCCCTGCGCTCCAGCGCGGCCGTGATCGTCCCCGCGGCCTTCCTGCTCGGCTCCCTCGCCCCGTGGATCATGGGCAGCGTCTTCGGGTACGGCCGCACCGGACCCGACGACATCGCGGTGATGGCGGGCATCATGACCGCCTTCGCGCCCGGACTGATCGCCTTCTCCGGCCAGTACGTGCTCTCCCGCGGCTTCTACGCCCTCTCCGACACCCGCACCCCCTTCTTCCTCAACCTCGTCATCGCCGCCGGGAACGCCGGCCTGTCCGCCGCCGCCTACCTGCTGCTGCCGCCCCGCTGGGCGGTCACCGGCATGGCCGCGGCGTACTCCGTCGCGCTCTTCGCCGGCTTCGCGGTCACCGGGTACACCCTCTCCCGGCGGCTCGGCGGGCGCGGCGTGCTCCGCTCGCCCACCCTCGCCGTACACCTGCGCCTGGCCGCCGCCTGCGTGCTCGTCGCCGCCGCCGGCGCCTGGGCCGCCCGCGGCGCCGAGCGGTTCGGCGACGTCGCGGCCCTCGCCGCGGGAACCCTCGCCTTCTGCGCCGCCCTCGTCGTGGTCGCCCGTCCCATGGGCGTGACCGCGATCACCGACCTGCTCGACTCCGCCCGCAGGCGTCTCCGCCGATAGGCGGACGTCTGCCACCCGACCGCTTGGGATACTGACGCCATGCCACGCGTACTGCTGATCGAGGACGACCCGTCCGTACGGGAAGGGGTCGGCCTCGGACTGCGCCGCCGCGGCCACGAGGTCCGGGCCGCCGAGACCGGCGAGGGCGGCCTCGCCGCCCTCGGCGAGTTCCGTCCCGACCTCGTGCTCCTCGACCTGATGCTGCCCGGCATGAACGGGGTGCAGGTCTGCCGCCGGATCCGCGAGACCAGCCAGCTGCCGATCATCATGCTCACCGCACGCGGCGACGACTTCGACGTCGTCATCGGACTGGAGGCCGGTGCCGACGACTACATCGTCAAGCCCGCCAGGACCGAGGTCATCGAGGCCCGCATCCGCGCCGTGCTCCGCCGCCTCAACGACCCCGCGGCCCGCGTCGAGACCGACTTCCACGGCGAGCTGGCCATCGACCGGGCCGGCCTGACCGTCGCCAAGAACGGCGAACGCCTCCCGCTCGCCCCCAGCGAACTCAAGCTGCTGCTCCACCTGTCCGCCTCGCCCGAGCAGGTCTTCAGCCGCCAGCAGCTCCTGGAGTACGTCTGGGAGCACAGCTACCACGCCGACGCCCGGCTGGTCGACGCCTGCGTACGCCGCCTCCGCAACAAGATCGAGGACGCGTCCGGCAGCCCCCGCTACATACAGACCGTGCGCGGCTTCGGATACCGGTTCGGCCCCCTGTGAGGAGACTGACCGGCAGACTGGGCCTGCGCACCCGTCTCATCGCCGCGTTCCTGCTGGTGGCCGCGATCAGCGCCGGCACCACCGCCGCACTCACCTACCGGCAGGCGCGCACGGCCGTCCTCAAACAGACCCAGGACACCGCCGTCGCCACCCTGCGCGACCAGGTGGAGGCCCTCACCACCACGCTGCCTCCGAGGCTCCCCGCACTCCAGTCGGTC
Source organism: Streptomyces sp. NPDC101118 (assembly GCF_044759445.1). Taxonomy (NCBI): domain Bacteria; kingdom Bacillati; phylum Actinomycetota; class Actinomycetes; order Kitasatosporales; family Streptomycetaceae; genus Streptomyces; species Streptomyces sp. NPDC101118. The sequence goes on from NZ_JBIVZG010000023.1 coordinate 27,139, forward strand.
GTCCAGGAGATCGCCCGCAAGGGCAAGCCCCACCCCTGGACCGTCTTCGCCGAGTACGGCGACCTCACCGTCTCCTCCAACGGCGACGGACAGACCTCCACGGTCGTCACCGACACCCTCCGCGACCAGGTCAGGGCCCATCCGCACGGCGCCTTCCAGCGGGTCGTCCAGGACGGCCACCCCATGCTGGCGGTCGCCATGCCCGCCGTCTTCGGTCACAGCGGCGTCCAGCAGGACACCGGCCTCGTCTTCTACGCCACCATGCCGCTCTCCGTCGAGGAGAGCACGGTCGCCGCGATGGTCGGCGCCGCCCGCGACGGCGCCGTACCCGCCCTCGCCATCGCCGTCGTACCGGCCCTGCTCGCCGCCCGCGGCGTGCTGCGCCCGGTCCGCGACCTGCGCCAGGCCGCCCGCCACCTGGGCCGCGGCAAGCTGGACACCCGCATCGAGGTCAGGGGCAGCGACGAAATCGCCGACCTCGCGCACACCTTCAACGAGACCGCCGTCGAGCTCGAACGCTCCGTGGAGGAGCTCCAGCGGGCCGAGGCCAGGGCCCGCCGGTTCGCCGCCGACGTCTCCCACGAACTGCGCACCCCGCTGGCCGGCATGCTCGCCGTCACCGAGGTGCTCGACGAGGACGCCGAACACCTCGACCCCGACACCGCAGCCGCGGTCCGCCTGGTCAGCACCGAGACGGGCAAGCTGGCCGTGCTCGTCGAGGACCTGATGGAGATCTCCCGCTTCGACGCCCGCGCCGCCGAGCTCAACCCCGACACCGTCGACGTGGCCGAGGCCATCCACGCCACGCTCCGGCGCCGGCACTGGACCGACCCCGCCCAGGTCTACACCGAGCTCGCACCCGGCGTACGGGCCCGGCTCGACCCGCGCCGCTTCGACGTGGTCCTCGCCAACCTGGTGGGCAACGCCCTGCGGCACGGCGGGGCGCCGGTCCGCGTCCGCGCGTACCCGGAGGCCCGCGAGGACGGCACGTGGCTGGTCACGGAGGTCGCCGACAGCGGGCCCGGCATCGCCCCCGAGGTGCTGCCGCACATCTTCGACCGCTTCTTCAAGGCGGACTCGGCCCGTACCCGGTCCGCGGGCAGCGGCCTGGGACTGGCCATCACGATGGAGAACGTACGGCTGCACGGCGGGACGGTCCGGGTGGCCAACGCCCTCTCCGGCGGGGCCGTGTTCACCGTCGAGATGCCGCTGGAGGCGGGCGCGTGAGGGAACGCCGCACACCGAGGATCCGGACGGGACGGCTCCGGGCGGCCGGGCGGCTGCGGGCCGCGCTGGCGGCCGGGGCCTGCGCCGTGCTGGCCGCGGGCTGCGGGATCCAGGGCACGGACGTCATCGAGGCCGGCGCCCCCGCGGGCATCGGCGTCGCGGACGCGCGCGGAACCTGGCCCCTGCTGTACCTGCTCGGCCCGCGCGGGGAGCTGACGCCGGTCATCCGCTCCAACCCCTTCGGGATGGACGCGAGCCGGGCCGAGTACAAGCTGGGGCCCGACCCGCTGGTCAGGCTGCTGATGGCCGGGCCCACCGACGGGGAGAAGGGCGCCGGGCTCACCACCGGGCTGCCGGTCGTCAAACGGCTGGAGGGCCTGCAGATCGACCAGGACGGCACCGGTGCCGGCCAGGACGGCAGCGAGAGCGAGCCGGAGACCACCTCCATCCGGCTGACGCTCGGCATCCAGGTCCGGCCGCTGTCGGCGGCCGCCCGCCAGCAACTGGTGTGCACCCTCGCCACGGACCTGGCCCAGGGCCGCGAGGCCACCGTCACCCTGTCCGGCACCGACGGCACGCTGGAGGCGGAATCCTGCCGGGTACGGCGCTCCTCGTACTGACCGCGGGAGCGCGCGGCGGACCCGCCCCGCACCCTTGCCCCACGGCCCCTCTCCGGCCACGGTGGTCACCAGGGGGAGTCCGGCGGACCAGAGGCGGACTCCCTCTCCCCGCCTCGTGAACGGAGCCCGCGTGGACCTGCCCGGCCGTGCCGACCTGCCCGACGTGTTCGACCCGCGCGTCTACGCCGCCGGACCGCCCCACGCGGCCTACCGGACCCTGCGCGACCACCACCCGGTCGCCTGGCAGCCCGAGCCCGAGGTCCTCGGCTGGCCCGCCGGGCCCGGCTTCTGGGCGGTCACCCGGCACGCCGACCTGGTCCGCGTACTCAAGGACGCCCGCACCTACTCCTCGTACCTCGGCGCCACCCAGATCCGCGACCCCGACCCGGCCGACCTGCCCTTCATCCGCCGCACCATGCTCAACCAGGACCCTCCGGGCCACGGCACGCTCCGCCGCGTCGTCTCCCGGGCCTTCACCCCCGCCCGCGTCGACGCCTTCGCCGGCCGGGTCCGCGCACGCGCCGCCGGCCTGCTGCGCCGGGCCCGGGAGGACGCCGAGGACGGCACCGCCGACCTGGTCCGCGCCGTCACCGACGAGTACGCCCTGCTGAACCTCGCGGACCTGATGGGCGTACCGGCCGCGGACCGGGGCCTGCTGCTGGAGTGGACCGTACGCGTCATCGGGTACCAGGACCCCGACGAGACCCCCGCCCCGCTCCTCGGCCCCGACGGCAAGCCCCTCAACCCGCGCTCGCCCGCCCTCCTCGCCGAGATGTTCGCGTACGCCCGCGAACTCGCCGCCCACAAGCGCAGGCACCCCGGCGACGACCTGATGACCGCCCTCGCCGAGGCCGGCCTCGACGAGCCCGAGCTGGAGATGTTCTTCTTCCTGCTGACCGTCGCGGGCAACGACACCGTCCGCAGCGCCGCCCCCGGCGGACTGCTCGCCCTCGCCGAACACCCCGCCGAGTACGAACGGCTGCGCTCCGGCGCGGCCGACCCGGCCACCGCCGTGGACGAACTGCTGCGCGTCCACCCGCCGGTGCTCAGCTTCCGCCGCACCGCAGCCACCGACACCGAACTCGCCGGCACCACCATCCGGGCCGGGCAGAAGGTGGTCGTCTTCCACGCCTCCGCCAACCACGACGAGCGGGTCTTCGCCGCACCCCACCGGCTCGACCTGGGCCGCCGGCCCAACCCCCACGTCTCCTTCGGCGACGGGCCGCACGTCTGCCTCGGCGCGCACTTCGCCCGCCTCCAGCTGCGCGTCCTCTACGAGGAGTGGGCCGCCGCCATGCCGGCGCCCGAACTCACCGGCCCGCCCCGCCGCCTGGTGTCCAACTTCATCAACGGGATCACGCGACTGCCGCTGCGGGTGTCCGCGCGGGCTGCGTGACGTCCGCGACCAGCTCCGTCACGTCCGGACCGTACGCGGCCGAGTTGACCACCTTCAGCACCAGGCAGAACGGCCGGTTGCCGTGCTTGCGGGCCAGCGCCTCGTGGTGCCGGGCCAGGTAGCGGGCCGCCGCCTGGTTGCTGACCGCCGTCTGACCGCTGATCAGGAACACCGGACGGGTGCCCTCGGGCGTGGTCAGCCGGGCGAGCAGCACGTACTCGGACGTGTTCTTCTCCCACCGGTACGTCTCGCCCCCGACCCGGATCGCCCCCCGGTCCGGGCCCTCCTCGGCCGACTGGTCCACCTCCACCCCCGGCAGCATGGACGCCAGGTGCGCGGTGGTGCGGGCGTTGGACACCGGCCCGCCCACGCAGAACTCGGTGCGCTCGCCGAAGCCCTGCCGCGCGCCGTCGTGGGTGACGATCTGCACCGTCGCCCCGCAGTCCTTGATCAGTGCCGATATCTCCAGCAGCGCGAACGCGTCGTGCCGGTGCACCGAACTGTCGGTGCCGCCCATCTGCCGGTTGACGACGAACAGGCAGTCGGCCCCCGTGGGCAGCCCGAAGAAGGCCTGCTTCCGGCGGAGCCTGCGCCGCCACAGGTAGGTACGCCCGAACCAGCCGAGACCACCGCTCAGCGCGGTCGCCGCCACGCCGAGCACGATGTTGCGCACGTCATCGTTCATGCGCGGGATGGTATTGCCTGACGACCCGGCCGGACCCTGGCGGGTTGCCGTCCTGACGCGATGGACATGGTGAAGTTACGCTGCGCCAAACCCCGTTGAGTGGAGGTACGGATGCCCCGGTCCGCCGCACGGACGTTAGCCCTGCTCGCCCTGGCCACCGCCCTGACCGGAGCGGCCGCCGCGGCCCCGGTCGTCGCGGCCGGCACGGCGGGCCCCGACCGCGCGCCGGGAGGCGGGGCCGCCGCCGGCACCGCGGTCCGGGACGCGGACGCCACCCCGGTACGGGCCGCCGCCGGCACCCCGGAGAAGGTCCCGGTGGCCGCCGGGTACGGCGGCGCCGTCGCCAGCGTGGACGCGGACGCCTCCGCGGCCGGCATCGCCGTGCTCAGATCCGGCGGCAACGCCGTCGACGCCGCCGTCGCGACCGCGGCCGCCCTCGGCGTCACCGAGCCCTACTCGGCCGGCATCGGCGGCGGCGGGTACTTCGTCTACTACGACGCCGGACAACGCAGGGTGCACACCATCGACGGACGCGAGACCGCCCCGCGGACCGCCGACCAGCACCTCTTCCAGGAGAACGGCACGCCCATCCCGTTCGCCGAGGGCCAGACCAGCGGCCTCGGCGTCGGCGTCCCGGGCACCCCCGCCACCTGGAAGTCCGCCCTCGACGCCTGGGGCACCCGCTCCCTCGGCCGGCTCCTCGCCCCCGCCGAGAGGCTCGCCCGCGACGGCTTCACCGTGGACGCCACCTTCCGCGCCCAGACCGAGGCCAACAAGGCCCGCTTCAAGGACTTCCCGGCCACCGCCGAGCTCTTCCTGCCCGGCGGCGACTCGCCCGTCGTGGGCACCGTCTTCAAGAACCCCGACCTCGCCGACACGTACGCCGAACTCGCCCGCAAGGGCACCGGCGCCCTCTACCGCGGCCCGATCGCCGACGACATCGTCGAGGCCGTGCGCAAGCCCCCCGTCGACCCCGCCGCCACCCGCAAGGTCCGGGCCGGCGACATGACGGCCGGGGACCTCCGCGCGTACCGCACCAAGGCGCAGACCCCCACCCGGGTCCGCTACCGGGGCCTGGACGTCTACAGCATGGCGCCCTCCTCCTCCGGCGGCACCACCGTCGGCGAGGCCCTCAACATCCTGGAGCGCTCCGACGTGGGCGAGCTGAGCGAGGCGCAGTACCTGCACCGCTTCATCGAGGCGTCCCGGATCTCCTTCGCCGACCGGGGCCGCTGGGTCGGCGACCCCGCCTTCGAGGACGTGCCCACCCGCGGGCTGCTCTCCCAGCGGTTCGCCGACTCGCGCGGCTGCCTGATCAAGGACGACGCGGTGCTCACCAGCCCGCTCGCCCCCGGGGACCCCGACGACCCCGCCGACTGCGGCACCTCGGGCCGGGCCGCCCCCACCACGTACGAGGGCGAGAACACCACGCACCTGACGGTCGCCGACCGCTGGGGCAACGTCGTGTCCTACACCCTCACCATCGAGTCCACCGGCGGCAGCGCCATCACCGTCCCGGGCCGCGGCTTCCTGCTCAACAACGAGCTGACCGACTTCTCCTTCGCGCCGGCCAGCCCGTCCGTGCCCGACCCGAACCTGCCCGGGCCGGGCAAGCGCCCGCGCTCCTCGATGTCCCCGACCATCGTGCTGGACGACGGCCGGCCGGTGCTCGCCGTCGGGTCGCCGGGCGGCGCCACCATCATCACCACCGTGCTCCAGACCCTGATCGGCCACCTCGACCGTGGCCTGCCGCTGGTCGACGCCATCGCGGCGCCGCGCGCCAGCCAGCGCAACCAGACCACGACCGAGCTGGAGCCCGGCCTGTGGAACAGCCCGCTGCGGGCCGAGCTCCAGGCGCTGGGCCACGGCTTCCGGCAGAACCCGGAGATCGGCGCGGCGACCGGTGTGCAGCGGCTGCCCGACGGCCGCTGGCTCGCCGCCGCCGAGACCACCCGGCGGGGCGGAGGCTCGGCCATGGTCGTACGGCCCTCCGGCACGCCGTGACGGGACCCCGGCCTCCCGCCCCCGCCGCAATGTGGCGGGGGCGGGACGCCGGGGGTCCGGGGGGCCGGGAGTCCAGGGGCGGGGCCCACGTGCAGTGCGGCCGACCCGGCACCCGGGGCGGGATCGGCGGCCGTTCGGCGCAACCAGCGGTGCGGCGCGCCGGGCGCCGGGCAACCGTGAAAGCGTGTCTGCACAGAACGCACCCAAGCGGCGCGGGCCGGCCGCGGGCCCGGCACGGTCCGGCCGGCAGGCCCTGGGCCTCGGCCTGCTCGGCGGCCTGCTCGCGGCGGGCCTGCTGCTGGCCGCCTGCGCGGCCCCCGAGGACCCTGCCGCGGAGGCTCCCACTGCCGTGGTCTTCCACCATCCCGGGGTGGTCGTCAGCCGCACCCAGCTCGACCGGGCCAGGGCCATGGTCGCCCAGGGCGAGGAACCCTGGAACTCGGCCTACGAGGCGGTGCTGAAGAGCCCGTACGCCTCCCTGGAGTACGTGCCGCACCCCGCCGAGACCGTCGCGTGCCCCTTCGACGGCGGCCCCCCGGCCTGCGTGGCCGAGCGGCAGGACGCGATCGCCGCGTACACGCACGCCCTGCTCTGGGGCGTCACCGGCAAGCCCGTGTACGCGCGGAAGTCCGCCGAGATCATGGACGCCTGGTCGGCCGTCATGAAACGGCACACCGACGACAACGCCGGACTCCAGGCGGCCTGGGCCGGCTCCACCTGGGCCCGCGCCGCCGACATCGTGCACGCGGGGTACCCGGGCTGGCCCGGCCCCCGGGTGCAGCGCTTCAAGTGGATGCTGCGCAAGGCGTACCTGACGACCGTCCGCGACCAGGTGCCGGGCTTCAACGGCAACTGGGAGCTGGCGATGACCGACGCGTCCATCGCGATCGCCGTGTTCCTGGAGGACCAGACGGTCTTCGGGGAGGCGCTGGACCGCTTCCGGGCGCGCGTGCCGGCGTACTTCTACCTCAGGTCCGACGGGGAGCGTCCCCGGGTGCCGGCCCGGACCGCGCTGGACACGGGGGAGAAGGTCAGGGCGTACTGGTTCGGACAGGGCACGTACGTGGACGGGCTCGGCCAGGAGACCTGCCGCAACCTCAAGCACGTCGGCTACTCGCTGGCCGCCACCGCGCACATCGCCGAGACCGCCTGGCACCAGGGCGTCGACCTGTACGGCGAGGAGGCCGAACGGCTCAAGGCCGCCCTGGAGTTCCACTCCCGCTACCAGCTCGGCGACAAGCCCCCGGGCTGGCTCTGCGGGGGCCGCGTCGAGCGCTCGATGGGTCCCGACCTGGAGGTGGCCCTGGCCCACTACGAGGGCCGCTCGGGCGCCCGGCTGCCGTACACCCGGCGGCTGGTGGACCGCGCCAGGCCGGCGGGCACGGACGAGCTGTTCGTGGCCTGGGAGACCCTCACGCACGCGGAGAAGCACGGGCCGGCGTAGGGGCGGCGGAGGGCCGGCCGCGGGGCGGGCGCGGGGGAGGGCGCGGGGACGGGCGCAGGGGGCGCGAGGGCGCGCGGGGCCCGGGTCGTGGCCGCGGGAAAGCCGTCAAGCTTTGAGACTCCCGTAGCGCGCCCGTAACACTGGTGCGATGCAATGCGGGCCATGGACAGGGTCGGAATCGGTGCTGTACGTCAACTCGCTGACCTGATGGGCGAGTTGGTCGCCCTTCTCGATCCGGGAACGGGGTGGTACGCGGAGTTCCTGCGGCGGGATCCCGAAGGGGTGCGGGCCTGTCTGGACGGCGCGGCCGTTCCGCCGTGGGACGTGCTCGCCTCCCTGCTGGCCGACCTCGCGGCCGTGCGGGGCGAGGAGTCCGCCCGCGCCTGGACGGCGGAGGCGGCCCGGCTGCGGGGTGCCGCGGTGACCGCGTACGACCGGCGGCCGGGCGGCGCGGGGGAGTTGCGGGACCAGCTGGCGGGCGCGGAGGCGCAGCGCGCCGCGGCCGAGGCGGCACTGGGCACGCTCAGGGACCGCCTGCGCGCGGCCCCGCCGCCGGCCGAGGCGGAGCGCCTCACCCGCGAACTCTCCTGGACCCGTGACGACCACGCCCGCGCCGCCGCCCGCTGCGGGGACTTCGCGACCCGCCTGGCCGCGGTACCGCCCGCGGGCACCGGCGCGGGGGGCCCGGCGGTGCCGGCCGGGCACCCCCGCCCCGCGCCCCGTCCCGCCCGTACGGCCGAGGCGTACGCACCGCCCGCCGCGGGAGCCTTGCCCGCGCCGCCCGCCGGGCCCGGTACCGGTCACGCTGCTGCGGGCTCGCCGACGCCGCCCGCCGGGGCCTACGGGGACCCGGCGCCGGCTCCCGCCCCGCACCCGTGGCTTCCGGGGCCGGACGAGCGAGGGCCCGCCCGGCCCGCGCCGGCCGGCGCCGCGGGTGAGGCGTACGGGGCGGCCGGTACCGGTCAGGGCGCTGCGGGCTCGTCGGCACCGGCCGCCGGGGCGTACGGGGACCCGGCGGCGGTTCCTGCTCGGCACCCGTGGCTTCCGGGGCCGGACGAGCGAGGGGGCGCCCGGCGCGCGTCGGCCGGCGCCGCGGCCGGGGCGTACGGGGCGGCCGGTACTGGTCAGGGCGCTGCGGGCTCGTCGGCATCGGCCGCCGGGGCGTACGGGGACCCGGCGGCGGTTCCTGCTCCGCACCTCGGAGCCTCCGGAGCTGCCGCGTCGTATGCCGGCCCACGCCCCGCCGCCGCTGCCGGCACCCCGCCCGCGCCTCCCGGCGCCTCCGAGCCCGGGGGGTCGTACCCGTGGACGGAGCCCGACGTCTTCACGCCCCGCAGCGGCGCCGGGTGGGGGCCCGCCACGCCGCAGGGCACCGCGCACACCCCGCCCCGCCCCGCCTTCACGGCAGCCGGAACACAGGGCGCCGGTGCGGGCCCGCTGGAACCGGGCGTCCCACCGGGACGGGCCGGAGCGGCCCGCCGACGTGAACCGGAGGGCCGGGGCGCGCCGGCCAGGCAGGGTGGGACATCCGGAACGGGCGTCCCGCCCGGCCCGCACGCCGGCACCCCGGGTGACCCGCCCGGCCCGCACGCCGGCACCCCGGGTGACCCGACGGGCCCGTACGCCGGCACGCCGGGTGAACCGGCCGGCCCCTACGCCGGCCCCCCGGGTGACCCGACGGGCCCGTACGCCGGCACGCCGGGTGAACCGGCCGGCCCCTACGCCGGCCCCCCGGGTGACCCGACGGGCCCGTACGCCGGCACGCCTAGTGACATGGCCGGCTCCGGCTCGTACGCCGGAACGCCGGGTGACCCGGCCGGCCCGGACGTAGCCACGCCGGGTGACCCGATCGGGCCCGGCAGCGAGGGTGCTCCGGACCCGGAGGGGCACGCGGCCGGGGAACGGCGGCCCGACGCCGCCGGGCCCGCCTTCGGGAGGTGGTTCCGGTCCGGGCGGCCGGCCGGGACGCCCGGGGGGAAGGTGCCCCGGCAACGCGGGGCCAGGTTCGCCGGGGCCCCCGAGGGCGAGGACGCGGGGCCCGCCCCCACTCCCTTCCCGGCCGGCATGGCCGCGGCGCCGGCCCCGCGCGGAGCCCGCTTCGGCGGCGCCCCCGAGGAGCCGGTGCCGGAGCCGGCCGCGGAGCCGGAGCGGACGGACACGGAGGCGGGGCGACCGGCTCCCGCACCCGCCCGGCAGGCCGTGGCGAAGCTGGTGGAGGAACTGATCGGCCTCCGCGCCCAGGGCCGCTCCGGCGAGGCGCACGCGCTGCTCTGCGAGGCTGCCGGCTGGTCCCCGGAGCGGCTGCCCGCCCTCGCCGGGGAGCTGGAGCGCGCCGGGCTCGCCGCGGACTGGGCCACCTTGTTGTGGGAGGCCGCCTCCCTGCCGCCGGCCCGGCTCGCCGCGGCCGCCGCCGCGCTCAGCGCCGCCGGCCGGGCCGCCGACTGCGTCCAGCTGCTGCGCCAGGGCGTCTCCCGGCCGGCCGCCGAGATCGCCGACGCGGCGCTGGCGCTGGCCGCCGACGGCCGGGACCAGGAGGCCGGTGCGCTGCTGGGGGCGTTCGTACGGGTCCGGGCCCCCGAGGAGGCCGCACGGCTCGCCCGTACCGACCCGCCCCGCCTCGCCCCCCGACTGCTGGCGGCCGCCCGGGCCGTCTCCGACAGCCGCCACCGCGACCTGCTCCACGCCCTCCGAGTAGCCGGCGTCCCCCTCCGTTGACCCCAGCCCACCTCCGCGGACCCGCCCCGGGAGCCGCCGGCCGGCACGCGCCGCCGCCGACCCCTGCCCATGCCCATGCCCATGCCCACGACGGGGCTCCCCGCTTCGAACGCAGCCCATCCCACCAGCCCGCACCAACCACCGCACAAGTGCCCGGCCGCGGCCCGTGCGCGCCGGGCCTCCTGGCCGGCGTGGTTCGTGTCGCTGCGCTCGCTGCGTCGTGTCAGCGCCGCCGGCCGGCCGGTGGCGGGTACTCACCGGGCCGTGCCTGGCCTCGCGGCCGGTGGTGGCTCGTGCCGCTGCGCCCGGCGCGTCGCGTCACCCCCGGCCGGCCGACGGCGGGTGCCGCCGGGCCGTGCCTGGTCTTCTGGCTTGTGCCGTTGTGCCCTGCCGCGTCGCGTCAGCCCCGGCCGGCCGGTGGTGGGTGCCGACCGGCCGTGCCTGGCCTCGCGGCGGTGGCGGTTCGTGTCGCTGCGCCCGGCGCGCCGCGTCGTGTCAGCGCCGGCCGGCCGCCGGTGCCGACCGGGCTGCGCCTGGTCTCCGGCTGGTGGTGACTCGTGCGGCTGCGCTCGGCGCGTCGCGTCAGCCCCAGCCGGCCGGCGGCGGGTACCAACCGGGCTGCGCCTCGTCTCCTGGCCGGTGGTGGCTCGTGCCGCTGTGCCCTACTGCGTCGTGTCAGGCCGCCGGTCGGCGGCGGGTGCCGAACGGGCTGCGAGTGGTCTCCCGGCTGGTGGTGGTTCGTGTCGCTGCGCCCGGCGCGCCGCGTCGTGTCAGCGCCGGCCGGCGGCGGCGGGTGCCGGCCGGGCTGCGCCTGGCCCCCCGGCCGCTCGTGGCTCGTGCCGCTGCGCCCGGCGCGCCGCGCCGCGTCAGCCCCAGCCCGCCGGCGGCCCGTGCCGCCGTCCAGCGCCCCCCGCCCAACTTCCCGCTCCGCGCGCTGGTCCGCCGGCCGGCCCCAGCCTCTGCCTACGCTCGTGCCGCGACGCAGTGAGCCGGCCTGGCCTGCCGTGGCTGGTGGCCCTGGCCGGCGTCCCAGCCCTGCCGGCCGCCCGCGGTCCGCGCCGTCAGGGCCCGCCCTGCCCGCCCTGCCTGCCCGCGCACCACCGCGCCCCGCCCCCGGCACCCCGCACCCCGCACCCCGCACCCGGCGCCCCGCACACCCGGCCGCGCCCACCAGCCCCCTCCTCCGCGCCCATCCAAGCGGCGCCCCGGCACCCCCACCCCCCCCGCCCGCCCTTGTTCGTCGGGCGGTCGAAAACGACCGGCGAAATGCGAAACATGATCGACTCTGCCGGTTGACGGAGATGGTCTTGCCCCGGAGTGTGACGGGGCTTACGGTCACGTACCTACGCATTCCGTCTACGTGCGTAGAGGCTCTCTGACGTCCCGTCGAAGGAGCAGCTCATGGCTCACGTCGTCCGCGCCGCACTCGTCCAGGCCACCTGGACCGGCGACACCGAATCCATGATCGCCAAACACGAGGAGCACGCCCGCGCCGCAGCCGCGCAGGGTGCGAAGATCATCGGGTTCCAGGAGGTGTTCAACGCCCCGTACTTCTGCCAGGTCCAGGAGCCGGAGCACTACCGCTGGGCCGAGCCCGTCCCGGACGGCCCCACCGTCCAGCGGATGCAGGCGCTCGCCAGAGAGACCGGCATGGTGATCGTCGTACCGGTCTTCGAGATCGAGAGCCAGGGCTTCTACTACAACACCGCCGCCGTCATCGACGCCGACGGCAGCTACCTCGGCAAGTACCGCAAGCACCACATCCCCCAGGTCAAGGGCTTCTGGGAGAAGTACTACTTCCGCCCCGGCAACCTCGGCTGGCCCGTCTTCGACACCGCCGTCGGCAGGGTCGGCGTGTACATCTGCTACGACCGCCACTTCCCCGAGGGCTGGCGCCAGCTCGGTCTCGCCGGCGCCCAGCTGGTGTACAACCCCTCCGCCACCCACCGCGGCCTCTCCGCCCACCTCTGGCAGCTGGAACAGCCCGCCGCCGCCGTCGCCAACGAGTACTTCGTCGCCGCGATCAACCGCGTCGGCCAGGAGGAGTACGGCGACAACGACTTCTACGGCACCAGCTACTTCGTGGACCCCCGCGGCAAGTTCGTCGGCGACACCGCCGGCGACAAGGAGGAGGAACTCCTCGTCCGCGACCTCGACTTCGACCTCATCGACGAGGTCCGCACCCAGTGGGCCTTCTACCGCGACCGGCGCCCCGACGCCTACGGAGGACTGGTTCAGCCGTGATCTCCCCCCTCAGCCTGCACCAGCGCCACCGGACCGTCATGCCCGACTGGCTCACCCTCTACTACGACCGCCCCGTCGAACTCACCCACGGCGAGGGCCGGCACGTCTGGGACGCCGAGGGCAACCGCTACCTCGACTTCTTCGGCGGCATCCTCACCACCATGACCGCCCACGCCCTCCCCGAGGTCACCAAGGCCGTCGCCGACCAGGCCGGGCGGATCATCCACTCGTCCACCCTCTACCTCAACCGCCCCATGGTGGAGCTGGCAGAACGGATCGCCGCCCTCTCCGGCATCCCCGACGCCCGGGTCTTCTTCACCACCTCCGGCACCGAGGCCAACGACACGGCCCTGCTGCTCGCGACCACGTACCGCCGCTCCAACCAGATCCTGGCGATGCGGAACAGCTACCACGGCCGGTCCTTCTCCACCGTCTCCGTCACCGGCAACCGAAGCTGGTCCCCGACCAGCCTCTCCCCGCTCCAGACCCTGTACGTGCACGGCGCGGTCCGCGGCCGGGGCCCCTTCGCCGAGCTGACCGACGAGGCCTTCACCGAGGCCGCCCTCGCCGACCTGGAAGACATCCTCGGCCAGGCCCGCGGCTCGGTCGCCGCCCTGATCGCCGAACCCGTCCAGGGCGTGGGCGGGTTCACCTCACCGCCCGACGGTCTGTACGCCGCCTTCCGCCGCGTGCTCGACCGCCACGGCATCCTCTGGATCAGCGACGAGGTGCAGACCGGCTGGGGCCGTACCGGCGACCACTTCTGGGGCTGGCAGGCCCACGCCCAGAACGGCCCGCCGGACATCCTCACCTTCGCCAAGGGCATCGGCAACGGCATGTCCATCGGCGGCGTCGTGGCCCGTGCCGAGGTCATGAACTGCCTCGACGCCAACTCCATCTCCACCTTCGGCGGCTCCCCGGTCACCATGGCCGCCGGCCTCGCCAACCTCGGCTACCTGCTGGAACACGACCTCCAGGGCAACGCCCGCCGCGTCGGCGGCCTGCTGCTGGAACGCCTGCGCGCCATCGGCGCCGGCATCCCGGCCGTCCGCGAGGTCCGCGGCCGCGGACTGATGGCCGGCATCGAACTCACCCGCGCCGGCACCGACCAGGCCTGGCCCGAGGCCGCGGCGACCGTTCTGGAGGCGGCCCGTGCCGACGGACTCCTGCTCGGCAAGGGCGGCGGACACAACACCAGCGTGATCCGCATCGCGCCCCCGCTCAGCCTCACCGTCGGCGAGGCCGAGGAAGGCGCCGAGATCCTCGAACGGGCCCTGCGCGCCCTGTAGCAGCGGGCCCTGCGCCACATCGGCAACGGGCCCCGCGCACCCTTCAGCTGGGGGAGGAGACCCCGATGAGTTCCCGCACCCTGATCCGCGGCGGACTGGTCGTCACCGCCGCCGACGAGGTCCATGCGGACGTCCTGATCGAGGACGGCCGCGTCGCGGCCCTGGCCGCCCACGGCTCGGCGGCCGCCGCGAGCTGGACCGCCGACCGTACGATCGACGCCACCGGGAAGTACGTCATCCCGGGCGGCGTCGACTGCCACACCCACATGGAGCTGCCCTTCGGCGGCACCTTCGCCTCCGACACCTTCGAGACCGGCACCCGCGCCGCGGCCTGGGGCGGCACCACCACCATCGTGGACTTCGCCGTCCAGAGCGTCGGCCACTCCCTGCGCGAGGGCCTCGACACCTGGTACGCCAAGGCCGACGGCAACTGCGCCGTCGACTACGCCTTCCACATGATCCTCTCGGACGTGAACGAGGGCACCCTGAAGGAGATGGACCTCCTCGTCGAGGAGGGCATCACGTCCTTCAAGCTCTTCATGGCCTACCCCGGCGTCTTCTACAGCGACGACGGCAGGATCCTGCGCGCCATGCAGCGCTCCGCCGCCAACGGCGGACTGATCATGATGCACGCGGAGAACGGCATCGCCATCGACGTCCTCGTCGAGCAGGCCCTCGCCCGCGGCGAGACCGACCCCCGCTACCACGGCGAGGTCCGCAAGGCCCTGCTGGAGGCCGAGGCCACCCACCGCGCCATCCAGCTCGCCCGCGTCGCCGGCGCACCCCTGTACGTCGTGCACGTCTCGGCGGAGGAGGCCGTCGCGGAGCTCGCCGCGGCCAGGGACAAGGGGCTTCCGGTCTTCGGCGAGACCTGTCCGCAGTACCTGTTCCTGTCCACCGACAACCTCGCCGAGCCCGGCTTCGAGGGCGCCAAGTACGTCTGCTCCACGCCCCTGCGGCCGCGCGAGCACCAGGCAGCGCTGTGGCGGGGGCTGCGGACCAACGACCTCCAGGTGGTCTCCACCGACCACTGCCCGTTCTGCTTCACCGGCCAGAAGGACCTGGGCCGCGGGGACTTCTCGAAGATCCCCAACGGCCTGCCCGGCGTCGAGAACCGGATGGACCTCCTCCACCAGGCCGTCGTCGACGGGCACATCAGCCGCCGCCGCTGGATCGAGATCGCCTGCGCGACCCCGGCCCGGATGTTCGGCCTCTACCCGAAGAAGGGCACCCTCGCGCCCGGCTCCGACGCCGACGTCGTCATCTACGATCCGCACGCCGAGCAGGTCATCTCCGCCGGGACGCACCACATGAACGTGGACTACTCGGCGTACGAGGGCAAGCGGATCACCGGACGCGTCGAGACCGTCCTCTCCCGCGGCGAAACGGTCATCGACCGGCGGGAGTACACCGGCCGGGCCGGCCACGGCGCCTTCATCCCCCGCTCCACCTGCCAGTACCTCTGAGGGCGCCGGGGCCCGAAACGCCCCGGCGCCCGCACGCCCCGCCCCCGCAAGGAGCAACGCATGGACTTCGGGCTCGTCCTGCAGACCGACCCGCCCGCCTCCCAGGTGGTCAGCCTCATGAGGCGCGCCGAGCGCCACGGCTTCCGCTACGGCTGGACCTTCGACTCGGCCGTCCTGTGGCAGGAACCGTTCGTCATCTACAGCCAGATCCTCGCCAACACCCAGAAGATGCACGTCGGGCCCATGGTGACCAACCCGGGCACACGCACCTGGGAGGTGACCGCCTCCACCTTCGCCACCCTCAACGACATGTACGGCAACCGCACGGTGTGCGGCATCGGCCGCGGCGACTCCGCCATGCGCGTGGCCGGCCGCCGGCCCAACACCCTGGCCCGGCTCGGCGAGGCCATCGACGTCATCCGGGACCTGGCCGAGGGCCGCGAGGCCCTCGTGGACGGCAACCCGGTCCGCATCCCCTGGATCAAGGACGGCCGGCTGCCCGTCTGGATGGCCGCGTACGGGCCCAAGGCGCTCGCCCTCGCCGGGGAGAAGGCCGACGGGTTCATCCTCCAGCTCGCCGACCCCTTCCTGACGGAATGGATGGTGCACGCCGTCAGGGAAGCCGCCGCCAAGGCCGGCCGCGACCCCGAGTCCGTCTACATCTGCGTCGCCGCCCCCGCGTACGTGACGGCCGACGGCTCCCCCGAAGCCCTCGCCCACGCCCGCGACCAGTGCCGCTGGTTCGGCGGCATGGTCGGCAACCACGTCGCCGACCTCGTCGCCCGCTACGGAGAGCACTCCGGCCTGGTCCCCGAGGCGCTGACCGAGTACATCAAGGCCCGGCAGGGCTACGACTACAGCCACCACGGCCGCGCCGGGAACCCCTCGACGGACTTCGTGCCGGACGAGATCGTCGACCGCTTCTGCCTCCTGGGACCCGCCGAGGCCCACGTCGAGAAGCTCCGCCACCTGAAGGGCCTCGGCGTCCACCAGTTCGCCGTCTACGACATGCACGACGCCCGGGAAGCCACCATCGACGCCTACGGGCAGCAGGTCATCCCGGCGCTCAATTCCTGACGTGTCATCCGACCGAAGGGCCAGGTGTCGCCATGAACGGAGCCAGTGCCGAAGGCAACAGACCCGCGGGGAGCGGCCCCCTGCGTGACCGGATACCCGACGGAGGTGCGGACCGCGTCGAGCTCGGGCCCGCCGAGACGCCCTCCGACGGCCGGTTCGTCAACGCCGACCTGCTGCCGGTGCCGGTGGCCCAACGCCGCTGGACCACGTACAACTTCGCCGCCCTCTGGGTCGGCATGGCACACAACATCCCCTCCTGGATGCTCGCCTCGGGCCTCATCGCCCTCGGCATGGACTGGCGGCAGGCGGTGCTCACCATCGCCGCCGCCAACCTCATCGTCCTGGTCCCGATGCTGCTCACCGGCCACGCCGGACCCAAGTACGGCATCCCCTTCCCCGTCCTCGCCCGCGCGTCCTTCGGACTGCGCGGCGCCAACCTGCCGGCGCTCATCCGGGCCGGCGTGGCCTGCGCCTGGTTCGGCATCCAGACCTGGATCGGCGGCTCCGGCATCTTCGTCCTGCTCGGCACCCTCTTCGGCGGCTGGTCGGGCGGCGCGCACATCGCGGGCCAGCCCTGGGCCCTCTGGGTCTGCTTCCTGCTGTTCTGGGCCCTGGAACTCGCCATCATCCACCGGGGCATGGAGACCCTGCGGCGCTTCGAGAACTGGGCCGCGCCCTTCGTCATCGTCGGCGCGCTGGTGCTCCTGGGCTGGATCGCCGCCAAGGCGGGCGGCCTCGGCCCCCTGCTCGACCAGCCCTCGCAGCTCGGCTGGGGCGCCGACTTCTGGCAGGTCTTCTTCCCCGCGCTGATGGGCATGATCGCCTTCTGGGCCACCCTGTCCCTCAACATCCCCGACTTCACCCGCTTCGGTGCCGGACAGCGCGCCCAGGTCTACGGCCAGACCCTGGGCCTGCCCACGACGATGACGCTGTTCGCGCTGCTGTCGGTGCTGGTCACCTCCGGCTCGCAGGCCGTGTACGGGGCGCCGGTGTGGGACCCGGTACAGCTCGCCGCCAAGGCCGACAGCGTCTTCGGACTGCTGTTCGCGCTGGTCACCGTCCTGGTCGCGACGATCTCGGTGAACATCGCGGCCAACGTCGTCTCGCCCGCCTACGACCTGGCCAACCTGGCTCCGCGGCACATCGACTTCCGCCGCGGGGCACTGATCACCGGGGTGGTCGGCGTGCTGTGCATGCCGTGGAAGCTGACCTCCACCCCCGAGCTGTACATCTTCACCTGGCTCGGCCTGGTGGGCGGCCTGCTGGGCACCGTCGCCGGCATCCTGATCGCCGACTACTGGCTGGTCCGCCGCACCCGGCTGGAGCTCGCGGAGCTGTACCGGCCCGACGGCCGCTACTGGTACCGGGGCGGCTGGAACCCGGCCGCGCTGTCCGCCTTCGTCCTGGGCGGCGTGCTCGCCGTGGGCGGCTCGCACTCCGCCCCCGGCAAGGGCCCCTTCCCCGAGGAGGGCCTGATCCCGTTCCTCAAACCGCTCGCCGACTACGGCTGGGCGGTGGGGCTGGGGGCTTCGCTGCTGTTGTACGTGCTGCTCATGCGGCGGTCCGGGCGCGCGGGGGGCGGGGAGTAGGGGCAGGGCGCGGAGATCCGCCACAGCGCGTCTTCATCGGGCGTCCATGCGCAGTGGTGGGGAATGTCGGCGGGGCGTGCTTTGCTGGGGGCATGATCGAAGACTTCCTGACCCACGGCCTGGACGCCGTCGAGGACGCGGTGCGCGAGGCCGCCGCGGCCGAGATCACCCCGCGGTTCCGGCAGCTCGCCGACCACGAGGTGGAGTCCAAGACCGGTCCCCACGACCTCGTCACCGTTGCCGACCGCCTGGCCGAGGAGCACCTCACCGCATCGCTGACCAAGCTGCTCCCCGGCTCGGCCGTGGTGGGGGAGGAGGCGGTGCACTTGGATCCCGGCGTGTACGGGGCGCTGCGCGGCGACGCGCCGGTGTGGATCGTCGACCCGGTCGACGGCACGCGTCAGTTCGTGCACGGCGATCCCCATTTCTGCACCCTGGTGGCGCTGGCCCAGCACGGTGAGATCCTCGCCTCCTGGACGTACGCGCCGGCGTTGGGGGAGCTGGCGACGGCCGTGCGGGGCAAGGGGGCGTACCTCAACGGGGTGCGGCTGGAGTGCGGTTCGCCGGAGCCGGGGGCGTCGTTGCGGGTGGCCACCGCGCACCCGGACTACACCAGCCCCGAGACCAAGGCGGTGCTGGGGCGGCTGAACGTCGAGGGCGTGAGCCCCCGGCCGTGCGGCTCGGCCGGGCTGGAGTATCTGCGGGTCGCCCGCGGTGAAGTGGATGCGCTCGCCTTCAGCTGGCCCTCGGCGTGGGACCACGCGGCCGGGCTGCTGCTGGTCGGGGAGGCCGGCGGGGCGCAGTACACCGTCGGCGGTGAGCCCTTCCGGGTGGACCGGGACAACGAGCTGCCGTTCGCCGTCGCCCGTGACGAGGCCACCGCGGTCCGCATCCGCGACCTGCTGCGCGGCGGGGAGTGACGCCGGGCGCCCTGGTGCGCCGGAATATCCTGGAAGGCACTGCCGCGTGACGTGAGGAGTCCGAGGTGCCGTCGATTCTCGATGCCGTGGTCGTGGGAGCGGGGCCCAACGGGCTGACGGCCGCCGTCGAACTGGCCAGGCGGGGCTTCTCCGTGGCCGTGTTCGAGGCCGGGACGACCGTGGGCGGCGGGGCCCGCACCGAGGAGCTCACGCTCCCCGGTTTCCGTCACGACCCGTGCTCCGCGGTGCATCCGCTCGGCGTCGGTTCGCCGGTGTTCGGGACGATGCCGCTGGAGCGGTACGGGCTGGAGTGGCTGCACCCCGAGCTGCCGATGGCGCACCCCTTCGACGACGGCACCGCGGCCGTGCTGTCCCGCTCGGTCGCCGAGACCGCGGCCTCCTTCGGGGCGCGCGACGCCGGGGCGTACCGGCGGCTGGTCACCCCGTTCCTGGGCCACTGGGACACGCTCGTACGGGACTTCATGTCCCTGCCCTCGACCGCGCTGCCGCGCGACCCGGTGCTGCTGGGGCGCTTCGGGCTGCAGGGCCTGCCGCCCTCGACCTGGCTGCTGCGGCGGTTCCGGGACGAGCGGGCGCGGGCGCTGTTCGCGGGGCTCGTCGCCCATGTCATCGCGCCGCTCGGCGGGTTGGCCACCTCGGCCGTCGGCCTGGTCTTCGCCCTGGCCGCCCACGAGCGCGGCTGGCCGATGCCCCGCGGCGGCTCGCAGGCGATCCCGGACGCGCTGACCGCCTACCTGAAGGACCTGGGCGGGGTCGTGCACACCGGGTACGACGTCAAGCGCCTCGACGACCTGCCGCCCGCCCGCGCGTACGTCTTCGACACCTCGCCGACGGCGCTGGCCCGGATCGCGCGGCTGGGGCGGGTCTACGAGCACTACCGCTACGGCGCCGCAGCCTTCAAGATCGACTACGCGCTGGACGGTCCGGTGCCCTGGACCGCCGAGCAGCCCCGCCGCGCCGGCACCGTACAGATCGGCCCGACCAGCGGGGAGATCGGCACGGCCCTGCGCCAGGCGACCGCCGGCACCGCACCCGCCACCCCCTTCCTGATCACCGCCCAGCCCAGCCTGGTCGACCCCACCAGGGCCCCGGAGGGCAAGCACGTCTTCTGGGCGTACGGGCACGTCCCGCACGGCTGGGACGGCGACCTCACCGGCGCCGTCGAGAAGCAGCTCGAACGCTTCGCGCCCGGCTTCCGCGACCTGGTCCTGGCCCGCGCCACGGCCGGCCCGGCCGTCCTGGCCGCCCGCAACCCCAACTACGTGGGCGGCGACATCGCCTGCGGCGCCGCCTCGGGCCTCCAGCTCCTGCTCCGCCCGAAGCTCTCGCTCCGCCCGTACGCCACCCCGCACCCTGCGGTCTTCCTCTGCTCCTCCGCGACCCCACCCGGCCCCGGCGTCCACGGCATGTCCGGCCACAACGCGGCCAAGGCCGTCTGGCGTCACCTCCGCAGCGCCGGCTGAGCGGCGCAGGCATACCCGGGCCCTCGCGGGGCAGGCGCGCGGGGACGGAACACCCGCACCGGAAGGACCGGCCATGGGCAAGGCGAAGGCGAAGGCCAAGCAGGCCAAGGGACAGATGAAGGAAACCGCCGGCAACGTCATGGACGACAAGAAGATGCAGGCGGAGGGCACCTCCGAGAAGGTGGCCGGCAAGGCCGAGGAGATGTCCGGCAAGACGCACGAGTCGGCCGCGGAGGCCATGGAGCGGATCCGGAAGGCCGGCCACTGACCCCTGTGCGAGGGGGACGGGGACCCGCGTGCCGCGTGGTGCGCGGGTCCTCGCTTTGCCGCCTCGCTTTGCCGCCGGTCGGGGTGAGCGGCCCGGGTGGGGCCGGGTCCCGGTGGCTCGGGGTGCCCGTCGGTCAGGGCGTGTGCAGGTGGTAGACGGCGAAGGCGCCGCCGATCACCGGCATCGCCACGTTGCGCACCCGCACCCCGCCCTCCGTCATCCCGTGCTCGGTGCCCAGGTGGGCGTGGCCGTGGACCGCGAGATCCGCGCCCGCCCCGTCCATGGCCTCGGCGAGCAGGTAGCTGCCGAGGAACGGGAAGATCTCCGGGGGCTCGCCGGCCAGCGTGTCCGGCACCGGCGCGTAGTGGGTCAGCGCGATCCGTACGCCGCAGCCCTCCTCCTCCAGTTCGCTCAGCGAGCGGTGCAGGGACTGGGCGCAGCTCCGCGTGTACCGCATGAAGGACTTCATCTCGGGTTCCCCGAAGTCGCTGCCACAGCGGCCCGCGAAGCCGCCGCCGAACCCCTTCGTGCCGGCGATGCCGACCGTCGTGCCGTCGGCCTCCAGCCGTACCCAGTCGCCCTCCAGCACGCGTACCCCGGCCTCCGTCAGCACCCGGGACACCTCGTCCTGGGCGTCGCTCTGGTAGTCGTGGTTGCCCAGTACGGCGACCACCGGGACCGGCAGCCCGGACACCTCCCCGGCCACCACCCGGGCCTCCTCCTCGGTGCCGTGCCGGGTCAGGTCACCGGCCAGGAGCAGTACGTCGGCCTGCGTGCCCAGGGTCTCGAAGGCGGGCCGGAGCAGCCCCTCGGCACCCGGTGCGAGGTGGATGTCGCCGACCGCCGCCACCCGGATCACTGCAGCTCCTCGGGCCGGTGGGCGGGCCCGTCGGCGCAGGCGGTCCGCAGGTCGTGCCGCCAGGGCAGGCCGGCGAGCTCCTCGGCCGCGAGGCAGAGGACGACCTCCCGGCAGGCCTCCGTCGTGACGACGCCCCACAGCAGCACCCCGCCACCGTGCTGCTCGACGCGCACGCCGAGCTCGGCGATCTCCTCGTGGGCCAGCCGGTCCCGCAGGTGTTCCATGCGGTAGCCCAGCAGGCCCGCCGGGTCGAACCCGTTCATGTCGTCGTGCTCCTCGGTCCGATGACGTCCAGGCGTTCCAGCAGGTAGAGGAAGGCGTCGGCGAGCGGCGAGTCCCGGTGCGCCCGGTCGAGCAGCGGCCAGTCGATGCGCTCGCGCAGGGTGCGCGCCATCGGGAGCAGGTCGCCGAAGTCGCAGTAGTGCTCCGTCAGCGCGGCGAGCCGGCTGTCCATCAGGTCGGTGGGGGACAGGACCGGCATCCACACCGAGTCCACCGAGCGCACCTCGGCCCGCTCCAGCAGCTCGGTGCTCACCGGCCGCCGGGCGAGCTCGAAGATCAGGTCGATCTCCTCGCCGCCGGCCCGGCCCTTCACCAGCCAGTCCTCGGCGGCCCGGCGCATCTCGATGCCCCCGGACTCCAGGGCCTCGATCGCGGCGTCGGCGTCGGCGCGGCGGAGGCAGAAGTCGGTGTCGTGCTGGAAGTTCGCGGGGACGCCGTGCGCGAAGGCGGCGACGCTGCCGGCCAGCGCGAACGGCTTTTCCGTGCCCTTCAGCAGGGCGGCCACATGTTTGGTGATCTCCAGGATCGCCTGGGTGTGGTCGCGCGGCAGGGGGTTCCCGACGGAGGCCGGGGACGCGGTTCGCTCCTTCATGCCCCGCCTCCTCGTCGCCGGGCCGTCGACAGGTGGAAGATCACACGCCGCGTCTGCCCGGCGGGCGGGCCCTGAAACGCCGCTTCAGCGTGGCCGGGCGGCCGGGCCCGGCGCGGGCTTGGGGTAGGTGAGGGACCGCTTCACGCTGCCGTAGGCGAAGCTCGACTCGATCGAGGCGATGCCGGGGATGGCGTGGATCCGGTGCCGCACCAGGGACTCGTACGCCTCCAGGTCCTCGATCACCACGCGCAGCAGGTAGTCGCTGCTCCCGGCCATCAGGTAGCAGTCCTGGATGTGCTCGATGACCGAGACGTGCTCCTCGAAGGTGCGGACCGCCTCCGCCGTGTGCCGCTCCAGGCGGATGCGGACGAAGACGGTGATCGGGAGCCCGAAGGAGACCTGGTCGACCACGGCCGTGTAGCCGCGGATCAGGCCCGCCTCCTCCAGGCGGCGCACCCGGCGCAGGCAGGGGGAGGGGGAGAGGCGCACCCGGTCGGCGAGGTCCTGGTTGGAGAGCCGGCCGTCGGCCTGCAGCTCCCGGATGATCTGGAGGTCGACCGCGTCCATCGTGGCTCCTCGGCGGGACTTCGGGGGCTTTCGGGAGGTGTGCGGGGGGTCTGCGGTGGTTCCGGCGGTTTTTCGGGGCGATCCCGGCCGCTCCCCGGCGGATCCTTGGCAGATCCTGCCCCAAACGTACGTCCGAGGGGCAGAACTGGCAATCGCCTGCCCCGCCCCAGGCCCTAGCGTTGCCGGGTACGGAGAAACCACGCTCTACGAGGCGGGAGCAGCCTTCCTTGGTCGCGACGAACACCTTGCGGGGACCGGCCGGCGCCGGCGTTCCGGCAACCGGCCCGGCTGTCGCCGATGCCGATGCCCAGGCTCCGGGTACGGACACCGGCGCCGCCGGTGCCGCCGGTGCCGCTCCGGCCCCCGCCGACGCCGGTGCCGCCCGCCGCACGCGGCTGTCGCCGCAGGCGCGCGGCATGGCCGCACTGCTGGTCACCGTCGCGATCTGGGCCGCCTTCGCGCTCAGTGCCCGCGCCCTCAGCGCCTCGTCCCTGCTCCCCGCCGACGCCGCGCTGCTGCGCTTCGGCCTCCCGCCGCTGCTGCTCGCCCCCGCCCTGTGGCGGCGGCGCCACCGCATCGCCGCGGTGCGGCCGGCGGCCGCCGCGAAGATCGCGTGCGGTGCCGGGGTGCCGTTCTTCCTGGCCGCGATGCACGGCGGCGCCCTCACCTCCGCGGCCTTCGTCGGCTCGCTCGTACCCGGCATGGTCCCGCTCTTCGTGAGCGCGCTGATGGCCGCCCGCGGCCGTGGTCTGCCCCGCGGCAGCCAGGCTGCCGGACTGGCGCTGATCGTCGCCGGGGTGGCGGCCCTGGTCTGGCGGTACGTCGTCCCCGTCGACCCCGAGGTGCTGGAGGGCGCGGGCACACTGCTCGTGGCAAGCGGCCTGTGGGCGCTGTACACGGTGGGCCTGCGCGACGTGGACCTCGACCCGGTCGGCTCGATCGGGCTGCTCTGCGTGCCCTCCTTCGTGGTGATCGGCCTGCTGGTCCTCACCGGGGTGCTGCCCACCGGCCTCGCCCACGCCACCGGCGGCGACATCGCGCTGTTCCTGGTGGTGCAGGGCCTCGGTGTCGGCCTGTGCGCGGGCCTCACGTACGCCTATGCGATCCGCAGGCTGGGCGCCGAGCGCGCCTCGGTCGTCGGCAGCCTCAGCCCGGTGGCCGTCGTCCTGCTCGCCATCCCGCTGCTGGGCGAGGCCCCGACCGTCGCCGTCCTGGCCGGCGTCCCCCTGATCACCGCCGGCGTCATCCTCGCCAACCGGCCCCAGCGAAGCAAGGTTTCCGCAGATGCTTGAGCTCCTCCCGCCGCCGCCCGTCGACCCGCTGTGGGACCTGACCGCCGAGTTCGGCGCCGACAGCCGGCCCGAGCGCCTCAACCTGGTCCTCGGCGTCTACCGCGACCACACCGGCGCCACGCCCGTGATGACCGCCGTCCGCCAGGCCGAGATACGGCTGGCCGAGCGGTCGGAGTCCAAGGAGTACCGCGGCCTCTCCGGCAACCTCGCCTTCAACCGCGCCCTGCTGACCATGGTGCTCGGCGCCGAGGGCCCCCGGGAGCGGGCCGCCGCGGTGCAGACCGTGGCCGGCACCGGCGCCCTGCGGCTGCTGGCCGACCTGGCCGGCCGGAGCCGCCCGGGCGGCACCGTGTGGATCAGCGACCCCGCGTACGTCAACCACCGGCCGATCCTCGAGGCCGCCGGGCTGAAGGTCCGTACGTACCGCTGGCACGACTCGGGGAGCGGCTTCGACACGGCCGCCATGCTCGCCGACCTCGCGGAGGCGCGCCGCGACGACCTCGTCCTCCTCCAGGGCTGCTGCCACAACCCCACCGGCGTCGACCCGGCCCCGGAGGCCTGGGAGGAGCTGGCGGTGCTCGCCGTGCGGGAGGGCTGGGTGCCCTTCGTCGACCTCGCGTACCACGGTCTCGGCGACGGCCTGGAGGAGGACCTCCGGGCCACCCGGCTGCTGGCCTCGCGGGTGCCGGAGATGCTGATCGCCGTCAGCTGCTCCAAGAACTTCGGCCTCTACGCCGACCGCACCGGCTGCGCCATCGTCCTCGGCGCCTCCGCCCCCGCGGTCCGGCACGCCGAGACGGCCCTGCAGAACGCCGCCCGCACGCTGTACTCGATGCCGCCGGAGCACGGTGCGGCCGTGGTGACGACGGTCCTGGAGGACCCGGGTCTGCGTGTCGCCTGGCGGGCCGAACTGGACGCCATGCGCGGCCGGATCACCGCCAACCGCGCCGACCTGGCCGCCCAGCTGGGCTCCCTGGGCCGCGAGTCCCTGGCGGCCACCCTCGGCCGGCAGCGCGGCATGTTCTCGATGCTGCCGTTCACGCCGGACCAGATGCGGCGGCTGCGCGGCGAGTTCGCCGTCTACGGCACCACGGGCGGCCGCCTCAACATCGCCGGCCTCCCGGCCCACCGCATCCCGTGCCTGGCCCGCGGCATCGCGGCGGTCTCCGAGTAGCGAGTCCGACCGGGCGGCCACGGGCTCCTGACACCCACGGCCCTCGGGGCCGCCGGTCAGACGAGGGCGACGACCAGCAGGGCGAAGGCGGCGATGATGACGGCCACGCGGACGTAGTGGTACCGGTCCCAGCGGTTCATCTGCTCCTTCCAGTCCGCGGGCCGGTTCTCGGGGGTCCACGTCTTGCCGCGGTTGTTGATCGGTACGAGCAGCAGCACCGACATGATCACGCTGACGATCAACAGGGCCCCGGCGGTGACGACGAGGCCTGCGCCGTGGTGGTCCCGGCCGGCGACGGCCCAGACCGCGACGAGGACGAGCGAGCCGATGTACCAGACCGGCATCAGGGCGCCGAGCATCCGGCCGCCGTGGGCGCGGCCGAGCTGGCCGCTGTCTTCCGGGAGTGCGTTGAGGATCCGGTTGACGACGAAGGCGACGGAGAACTCCACCCCCACCATCAGGCCGACGACCACGGTGGTGAACACCTCGAGTGCGCTGAGCATGACGACCCCTCCTGGCATCTAGCGTTGCTAGCTGATGGTTCAACGCTAGACTGCCGCCGCTTGATTGTCTAGCGGTGCTAGCATCAAGGCATGTCGGTACAGGAACGCAAGCAGCGCGAACGGGCGGAGCGCGAGCGCCTCATCGTGGCGACGGCCCGCGAACTCGCCGAGCAGCAGGGCTGGGACGCGGTCACCACGCGGCGGCTCGCCGAGCGCATCGAGTACAGCCAGCCGGTCCTCTACAGCCACTTCCGCGGCAAGCGGGAGATCATCGGCGCCGTGGCGCTCCAAGGCGCCGCCGAGATGGCGGTGGAGCTGCGGGCCGCGGCCGCGGCCGCCGCAGCGGACGGCCCCCGTGCCCGGGTCACCGCCCTCGCCCGCACCTACCTCGACTTCGCCGCCCGCAACCCGGCGGTCTACGACGCCCTGTTCCAGCTCGACAACGGCCTGGCCTTCGCGCACGAGGACACCCCCGAGCCGCTGAAGGACGCCTTCGCGGCGCTGCTGGAAAGCCTCGGAGAGGTGGCCGGAGAAGGCATCCACCCCGGCCTCTTCACCGAACTGTTCTGGGCGTCCCTCCACGGCCTGGCCACCCTCACCAGAGCCGGCCGCCTCCCCCCGCACGACACGGAGCCCCGCATCCAACTCCTGGTCAACCGCCTGGCGGTGCTCTGACGGTCCGGCCGACTTCGCTCCGGCGCGGCGGGTGGCGTCTCACGCGGGATGACTCCGCTGCAGCGGCGGCTCACCGTTCGCCCGCCGTGGCGCGGGCAACCGTCGACGGGGCTCGGCTAGGGGGCGTCGGCCGGATGAGCTTCCGGCGGCAAGGCAGTCCCCGGCAGGTTTGTCGGACCATGAGCCATCCGCCGTCGCCGATGGCTCCCGTGGTCGGCAGCGTCTGCCGGGGGCCTGGCCAGAGCCTGGAAGAAAGTCACGCGGGCCACTGGACGTCTCCAGCAGGCGGTGTGGCTCTATCCGGTATTCCGGTGTAATGACGAGTGTCCTCCGGATCCGGGCCGAGTCAAGGGGTTTGGGGTGATTTGTTCCGGTTGTTGGGCGGGTGCCCGGCGGGCTGGGGGAGCGGTGGGGTGCCGGCCCCGGCCGGCTTCCCCGCCCGCCGACTCCGGGGGCGGGCGAGGCGGCCCCCAGGGGGGCGGGAGGCAGGCCGCCCCGGCGGCCCCCGCAGTCCCCCGGACGTAAACTGGGAGGGATCCGCGTCCCACCCGCAGTCGGGCCTACGGGAGGCGCCGCCATGACGGCACGCCCTGTTCCCCTCGGGTCCGGTGCCACCGTCTGGGCACCGGAGACGGTCACGGACGCCCCGTACAACGCCGAGACCCCCGCGGCCGCGCTGGCCGAGCCGCTGACACCGGCCGACGCCCTCTTCGTACGCGAACACTTCGGCGTCCCCCGCACCGACCCCGCCGCCTGGCGGCTGCACCTCGGCGGCGCCGTGGCCCACCCCCTCGCCATCGGTCACGCCGACCTGCTCGCCCTCCCGCACCGCGAACTCGACGTGCTCCTGGAGTGCGCCGGCAACGGCCGCACCCTCATGAGCCCCCTCCCGCCCGGCCTCCCCTGGGGCCAGCGGGCCGTCGGCTGTGCCCGCTTCGCCGGCGTCCCCTTCGCCACCCTCGCCGCCCGGGCCGGCATCGACCCCCGCACCGTCGAGATCGTCTTCACCGGCGCGGACTCCGGCACCGTCCACGGCCGCCGCACCGCCTTCGAGCGCAGCCTCCCGCTCGCCGTCGCCCTGCACCCCGACACCCTCCTCGCCACCCGCATGAACGGCGAGCCCCTCACCCCCGAGCACGGCGCCCCCGTACGCCTGGTCGTCCCCGGCCGGTACGCCGTCGCCGACGTCAAGTGGCTGGCCGGCGCGCGGGCCGTGACCGAGCCGTTCACCGGCGTCTTCCAGGCGGAGGAGTACGTGTACACCGCCTCCCGCGGCACCCCCGAAGGCCCCGTGACCACCCTGCGCGTGAAGTCCCTCATCACCACCCCGGAACCGGACACCGCCCTGCGCCGCGGCCGCCAGGTCCTCGTCACGGGCCGCGCCTGGACCGGCGGCGGCGTCCCCGTCCGCCGCGTCGAGGTACGGGCCGTCCCCCTGGAGGACGCCGACGCCCCGCCCGAACCGCCCGAACCGCCCGAACCGCCCGAACCGCCCGACGCCACCGGCCCGTCCCGCGCCGACGGCGCCGCCCCCTGGCACGAGGCCGTCCTCGACCCGCCCGCCGGCCCCTACGCCTGGACCGGCTGGACCCACCGCTGGACGCCCGAGCGGCCCGGCCCGTACCGGCTCCAGTCCCGCGCCACCGACTCGGACGGCCACACCCAGCCGCCGCACGCCCCCTGGAACGCCCACGGCTACGGCTGCAACCCGGTGGCGGGCGTGGACGTGGTCGTCGTATGAAAGCCCGGTGCCGCGATGAGCCAGATCGAGATCATGACCACCGCCTCCCTCGGCGACACCAGCTACCTCCTCGTCAGCGGTGACGAGGCCGCGGTGGTCGACCCCCAGCGCGACAGCTGGGAGATGCTGGCCGCCTGCGCCGCCGGCGGCGTACGGATCCGGTACGCCCTCGAAACGCACGTCCACAACGACTACCTCTCCGGCGCCCTGGAGGTCCGCGCCGCCACAGGCGCCACCATCGCGGGGCCCGCCCGCGCCCCGTACGCCTTCGAGCACCTCGGCCTGGCGGAGGACGACGAGATCCGCGTCGGCGACGTCACCGTCCGCGCCATGGAAACCCCCGGACACACCGCCGAGCACACCGCCTACCTCGTCTACGAGGACCACGACGGCGCGGGCCCGGCACCCACCGCCGTCTTCACCGGCGGCAGCCTCCTCGTCGGCACCGCCGGCCGCACCGACCTCTCCGGCGCCTCGCACACCGAGGAACTCGCCCGCGCCCAGTACCGCTCCCTGCGCCGCCTCGCCCTGCTGCCCGACGCCACCCGCGTCCTGCCCACCCACGGCGCCGGCAGCTCCTGCTCCGCCGGCCCCGCCGCGGCGGAGCGCACCACCACCGTCGGCGCCGAGCGGCACGGCAACCCGGCGCTCACCGCCCGGGACGAGGAGCACTTCGTACGGGACCGGCTCGGCCTCCCGCCGTACCCCGCCTACTACCACTACATGGCACCCGTGAACCGGCAGGGACCCCCGGTGCTCGGTGGCCCGCCCGCGCCCAGGCCGCTCACCCCATCGGTGGTCGAGGGGCTGGTCGGCGGCGGCGCGCAGGTCGTCGACGGCCGCGACCGGGCCGCCTTCGCCGCCGCCCACCTGCCCGGCTCCGTCTGGGACGAACTCGACGACCGCTTCGCCGGCCTGGTCGCCGAGGTCGTCCCCTTCGGCGCCCGCCTGGTGCTCGTTCTGCCCGAACCCGCCGAGGAAGCCTGGTACGAGGCGGTACGCCAACTCCTGCGCATCGGCTACGAGAACGTCGCAGGCCACCTCGCGGGCGGCACCGCCGCCTGGGCCGCGGCCGGCCGCCCGCTCCGGTCCTTCCGCACCGCCGACGCCTCGGAACTGGCCGGCCGGCTCTCGGAACGGCGCGTGCTCGACGTACGCCCCGAACGCCCCGAGGGCGGCATCCCCGGCACCCGCGCCGTCCGCCTGGCCGACCTGCCGCGGCGGCTCGGCGACCTGCCGCGCGACCGGGAGATCTGGACGGTCTGCGGCAGCGGCCGCCGGGCGACCATCGCGGCCAGCCTGCTGGACCGGGCCGGCATCCCCGTCACGGCCGTGACGCGCGGCGGCGTACGGGACCTGACCTGACCGGCAGGAGACGGAGACGGAAACGAAACAGCACAGCGGAAGGAGACCGGCGATGGGCCACAACGGCTACGCACACCCGGAGACGCTGGTGGACACCGAGTGGCTGGCCGCCCACCTCGACGACAGCACCGTGCGCGTCATCGATGTGGACGAGGACACCACCGCGTACGAACAGGGCCACATCCGGGGTGCGGTGGGCTGGAACTGGACCACGGACCTGCACGCCGCCGTGGGCCGCGACTACCTGGACCGCGACGCGCTCGGCGAGCTGCTGGCCCGCGCGGGCGTCGCCTTCGACACGACGGTGGTCCTCTACGGCGGCAACAACAACTGGTTCGCGGCGTACGCCTACTGGATCCTGCGGCTGCGCGGCTACAACCGGGTCAAGCTCCTCGACGGCGGACGGAAGAAGTGGGAGCTGGAGAGCCGGGAGCTGACCAGGGAGGTGCCGGCGTACCCGACGACCGACTTCACGGTCACCGGCCAGGAGAACCCGCAGTTCCGGGCGCTGCGCGCGGAAGTGCTGGACAGCGTGGGCAAGTCCGTCCGGATGGTCGACGTACGCTCGCCCGAGGAGTACCGGGGCGAGCGCCTGGCACCCCCGCACCTCCCGCAGGAACAGGCCCAGGTGCCGGGCCACATCCCGGGCGCGGCGAACGTCCCGTGGGCCCAGGCGGCCAACGACGACGGCACCTTCAAGTCCGCCGCCGAACTGCGCGAGCTGTACGCGGCCAAGGGCGTCGTCCCGGAGCACGAGGTGATCGCGTACTGCCGCATCGGCGAGCGCTCGTCCCACACGTGGTTCGCCCTCCACGAACTCCTGGGCTACCCCGACGTGAAGAACTACGACGGATCCTGGACGGAGTACGGATCACTGGTGCGGGCCCCGGTAGAGCTCGGCTGACGGCCGCCGCCCGGCGGACGTGCCCGCTCGACGTGCCCCCGCTCAGCGGAACGTGCCCACGTCCGTGACCGTGCCGTGCTCCAGGTCGACCCGGCCGCGGAAGTCGCCGCCGGTGCGGGTGGCGATGACCACCAGGGGGATGCCCCCGTGGCCGGCGTCCGGGTAGGCCATGTAGAAGCCGTGGACCGCGCTCGGGTCCCCGACCAGGTCCCGCGGCGGGCGCAGCCGCACCCGCTCCCGGCCGTCCGCCCAGAACACCACCGCGTTGTCCGACGGCGAGAACGGCGTGGTGTCCAGCGCCTCCACCACCAGCACGAGGCCGTCCCACGTCATCACCGACTGCGGCGGCCGGTCGTACTCCTTCACCACCTCGCCACCGGGGTGGGTCCAGCGCACCACGCGCTCGCCCCGTTCCCAGAGGAGCGGGGGACCGGCCGTGCGGTCACACGTCGGCTCCACGACGCGGTCAGACTGTCGGGGCGTCGAAGCGGTGGACGACGATCCAGTATTCGTCGTCCTCCTCGGTCAGAGCGCACAGGCGTCGCCCGTCCGTCGACATGGCGATGGCCATGGATCCGGTACCGGGCGGGAGTGCGGCCGAGAGGGCGGTGTCGGCGGTCAGGCGCACCTGCACCCAGTCCCGGTCGGCGCCGTGCACGAGGAATCGGTCCTGGTCATCGAGCACGGCCTCCGCCCGCGCGTGCTCCAGCCACAATCGGTCGGCAGCGGCGGTTGCCCCGGTGCCAGCTCGCGACACCCTCGCCACGGGCACCACCTCGACGTTGACGACTGCCGTGAACGCCTGCGCGTACGGAGGGAGCCCTTCGGGCACGTCCGCGGCCACGGCCTCCAGCCGGGCCTTGGCGATCCGGGGTGCAGGCTCTCCGCCGGCCGGTTTGCTCGTCATTCTCAATTGCCACTCTCGTAGAACAGGTGATGGTCGCCGCCCTCTTTGTTGATCTTGGCGTAGCGCTCCATCTCCTTGTAGTTGCTGTTGTCCCAGCCGAAGTTGACGAATTGGCCACCGTCGGGGCGGTCCCCCATGGCCTTGGGCATGCCCGCGTGGAAATGCGGACCGGCCGGATCGTGGGTGTGCTCGACGATCACACGTGAGCCGCCGCCGTCCTTCAGCTCGTACTGCCAGAAGGTGCCGAGGTGGGAGGGGTTGTCGGAGTAGGTGTAGCCCTCGACGTGCTTGAGTCTGACGTCGTCCACCACCTTCCAGGTGGCCCACAGCTCGTCCACGTCAGGGTCCACGCCAGCCAATTTGTACGCCGCTTGCCTTGCCTCGTCCCGGGTCTTGAACGGGTTGCCGTGCTCACCCTTGGGCGGGCAGCCGTCGGGGGCGAGTCCCAGTGGGTCGGCCCACGTGTGCGGGTTGGCAACGTACGTTACGGGATTCGGCGCTGGAGCCAGGCCCAGTGGGTCAGGGCTGAGGTAGCGAGCGGTCAGGGGGTCGTAGTGGCGGAAGACGTTGTAGTGCAGGCCGGTTTCCGGGTCGAAGTACTGGCCGGGGAACCGCAGGGGAGTGTACGCCGTCGCGTCCTTGTTCCAGGCGGTACTGCCCCACAGCGTCGAACGCGTTCTCCAGGCGACGACTCCCAGATCGTCGACCAGCTCCGTTGGCGTGCCGATCAGGTCCGTGACGATGGCGAAGAACCGCCGGTCCACCTCGCCCCGACCGACGTCGCGGATGCGCTCGGTCTGCGCGAGAGGGTGCAACCCGCGGTGATCCCAGGTGAGCGTCACCTCCTGCCGGGATCCAGCGGTGCGCGTCGTCTGCTCGCAGAGCACGGAGCCGTCCCAGGTGAACCGCACCTCCTCTGCGATATCGCCCGTCCCGGTCAGTCTCTGCTTGACGGTGCGCCGGCCGAGTTCGTCGTAGCGGTAGCGCCAGTTGGTGCCGTCCGGAGTCTGCACGGCGACCAGCTGGTCTCGCTGGTTCCACGTGTACCGCCACGTGTCGGGCTTGCGGGACAGCCGGTGCTGCCGGCGCGCTACGACGCGACCCAGCGGGTCGTACTCGTAGCGGACGCGGCCGGCCCGGACTAGCCGGGTTCCCTCGTAGTGGCGGTGCCCCGTGGCTGCCACTCCACCCGGGTGGGACTCGGGCCAGTGCGCTGCGCTCTGGTTTCCGGCCTCGTCGTACACATACCGCTCGGTCCATTGGGGGGCCTGCACGGTGCCGACTCGCCCGGCAGCGTCCAGATCGAAGCGGTGCGCCCCTGTGTGCAGGTCGTCCATTTCCGTCAGGGTGCCGTCGGGGCGGTAGGCATACGCGCGGCGCTGGAGGGTCGAGCCGTCGTGGCCGGTCACCCGACGCTCTGCGAGCCGGCCACTGTCGTCCCACATGCTGGACATTGCGAGCCCGTGCCCGATTCGACGGGTGAGTTCCCGGCCCGCCGGGTCGTACTCGAAATTGACTGCCGTGCCCGAGACGTTCAGTTCGCTGCAGTTGCCGGCGTCGTCGAAGGTCCAGGTCGTCACCGCTCCTGCCGGGGTGGTGCGCCGGATGCGACGGCCCAGGTCGTCGTAGGCATAGGCGATGGTGTGGCCATCAACTGTCTCGGAGCGCAGTCGGCCCGCGCTGTCCCGAAGACGCGTCAGCTCGCCGTGCGGACCAGTGGCCCGGGCAACCTTGCCGAAGAGGTCGTACTCCAGTGTGGTGACGGAGCCGCCGCAGTCCTTGCGGACGATCTGTCCGAGGTCGTTCCGGGTGTACCGAATTTCACCGAGGGCATTGGCCCGGCTCACGAGCGAACCCGCCGCGTCGTAGCCGTACGACACGGTACGGCCGTCGAAGTCGGTCTCGGCGATCAGCCGCCCGGCCGGGTCGTACGCGTAGGACCACTCCAGCCCCTGGGGATTGATGACCCGACTGAGCTGCAGGTCTGCATCATGCTCGAAGCGGTACCGGACCTTGTCGGGTCCCGTTCGCGCGACCAGGAGGTCGAAGTCGCCGTACGCGTAAGAGGTGACGCCGCCGAGGGCATCGGTGTGGCGCACGCAGTTGCCCTCGCCGTCGTACTCCCAGACCTGGGTGGTGCCGTCGGGTTCGGTACGGCGCAGCAGCCTGCCTTCCGTACTCCAGGCGAGGCGGGCAGTGTTGCCGAGCGGGTCGGTGACGGAGACCGGACGCCCGAAGGCGTCGCGCTCGTAGCGCGTGACGGCGCCGTTGGGAGCGGTGATTTCCAGGGGCAGCCCGGCGCGGTCGCAGCGGATGGTCGTGGTGTGTCCGAGCGCGTCGGTGATCGAGGCCAGGTTGCCCCGTCCGTCGTAGGTAAAACGGGTTGTGCTGCGAGCTCCGTCAGTCGCCGAAGTGATGTTGCCGCGCTCGTCATAACTACGGACCACGCTGGTGCCGTCGTGACGAGTGAGCCGCAGTGGGCCGCCGGGGCCCGCGTACTGTGCAGTGGCTTCGCGGCCGTCGGCCCGGATGAGGGATGTCAGCCGGCCGTCGTCGTCGTACCCCATGCGGGTGGTACGCCCCAGTGGGTCGGTGCGGGAAGCCAACCGGTTGAAGCGATCGTGCGTGAAACGGGTGACGGCGCCCGTCGCATCGGCCTCCGCGACGACTTGGGCCCGCGCGTTGACCTGGTAGTGGCGACGGTGGCCCAGAGCGTTGACGACGGTGGTGACGGTGTCCGTGTACTCGAAGCGTGCGTTGAGGTGACCATTGGTGCCGGACTGGGCGACGCATCGGTCCAGGTCGTCGTACTTGTAGTCGAAGTGGCGGCCGTTGGTGTCGGTCCAGGAGACGATCCGACCCCGTTGGTCGTAGCCGAACCGGAACGGTCGGCCGCAGGAGTTGGTCGTCTCCGTGAGGTGGCCGTCCGTATAGCCGTAGCCCATGATCTTGGTGCCGTCCGCCATCGCGAGGCCGTCGATCCGGCCGTCGGCCACGCTCAGCTTCAGGTGGTACCCGCCGCTGTGGATCACTTCTACGGGCGTGCCAGCCTCGTCGTGGACGAAGGTGATGCTGTTGCCGTTGCGGTCCTCGATCCGATCCAGGAGGGCCGTCCCCGCGTCGTGGAACGCGAAGTACCGGACGAGGCCGGTGTGCGGATCGGTGACGGCGTATTCACCGTCGCCGTCCAGCGAGAGTGACCAGCGCTGGCCGTGGCTTGCCCGTACGGGGATCCCGGGGGCCGGGTGCGGGTAGGCGAGAATGCTCGTGTCCTCCCGCAGGAACACGACCCCCTCCGCATCGATTTCCAGCCGCTGGTCGATGACGCTGGCCCAGGCAGGACCGAACCACCGGCCGGCCCGGTACGAGGATTCGAAGGTCCGCCCGAACTGGAACGGCAGCGTTCCGGGCAGGGCCAGGTCGGTCTGGGGGAGAAGCATCCGGCCCGTGGCGACGTCAACCGGATCCTCGGCACAGACCTTCTCCTTGGCCGAGTCCCGGGAGGAGCCTTCCGGGCCGTTCTTGTTCAGCTCGACACGACCCGGCGCCTTGAGGTCGTCGGCCACGCGGGTGACTGCCGCGGTCTTCTTCAGGGCCCCCAGGCCCTTGGAGCCGACGAGTTCGGGGATGAGCTTGCCGATGCCTTCGGAGGGGTCCTTCATGAACTGGTCGATCATCGTCTTCGCGGTGCCGACGGGGTCGTTGGCGGCGGTGACGAGGCCGGCGGCGGTGGAGTTGAGGGAGGTGAGGTACTCGGCCGGGTGGGTGAGGTTGTACGGGTCGGTGGGGTTGACCGAGCGGACGAAGTTGAGCATTCCCGCGGTGCCCTTGACCACGCCGCCGACCAGGTGGTTTGCGTCGATGGTCATGGCGACGAAGCCGTCCTCGAGCTGCTCGGCGTACGAGGGCTTCGGCGGTGCCATGTCGCGGGCCGCGGCGACGGCGGAACGTGCCGTCTCGGCCGCCTCGTTGCGCTGCTTGCGGGCCTCGGTGACCTTCTCGTACGCGGCCTTCAGGCCGGCCGCGCCGGGGTCTTTGAAGCCGTCGGGGCGGGGCGGGAGGTCGTCCTTCTTGGCCTTGACCGCGTCGTTGTACGCGTCGACCTTGTCGTTGTAGGCGGTGCGGGCGTCCTCGGAGGCCTTCTTCGCCGTCTTGTACTCGGCGATCGCCGCCTTGGCCTGGCCCTGGGCCCACTCGACGGTCTCGGCGAAGCGGGTCAGCGCGCCGTGGGCCCTCTCAAAGGCGTCGGCGGCCTTGAACCACTTGGGCGGCTCCTTGGCGGTGCTCTCGCCGAAGGCGGTGGCGGTCTGCCCCTTGATGGCGCTGGAGTCCAGACCCTTGATGCCGGTGCCGACCTTGTCGAAGTTCGCCTGGAACTTCGCCAGGTGGTTCGCGTTCTCGCGGATCTTCGAGACGCTGCCGTAGATGATCTTGGTCGGGTCCTCGGTCTGGTCCAGCTCCAGCTCGGCGACGTCCGCGCCCAGCTGGTTCGCCAGGGAGCGGGACTTGTCCCTCACCCAGTCCCCGGCGTCCTCCAAGCCCGCCTTGTCGGCCAGGTCGGCGGTCTTGTCGCCCAGCCATTCGACCCCGTCGCCTATGCCCTCGGCAGCCTTCTCCGCCCCGTCCTCGATGAAGTCCGGGGTCCAGTCGCGCCAGCCCATGTGCCCTTACCGTTCCCCGTCGGTCTGCTGGATCAGGTCGTTGAGCGACCCGATCCGCCCGGTGGTCTTGAGCTTCTCGCCCGTGTCCGACCAGGTCTGCTTGATCTCCTCGCCCGCCTTCTGGAAGGAGCCCGGGCTGTAGTCCGGCTTGTAGACGTCGCCCGAGAAGATGTCGCCCCACTCCTTCTTCTCGATGTCGTCCTCGTTGGCGTGCGGGTTGCCGTAGAGGGAGTTCGCGCCCACCTTGAACGCACCCTGGAGGTACTGGTCCTCCTCCCACAGCGCGCCCGCGGCGATACCGAGGTTCGCGGCGAGCACGCTGGCGTCCTGGATGAGGCCGCGTACGCCCCACTCCCAGCGCTCGCAGAACGCTTCGAAGTCCCCCGCGAGGCCGGCGTGTCCGGCCTCCATCCCGGTCATGGACAACGACTCGAAGCCGGCGCCCATCGACGCCCCGCCGGCGGTTCCCACCTCACGCAGCTCCGCCACGGCACCGCGCAGCCCCTCGGTGATGTTCTTGACCGCCGCCGGGTCGAGGGCCAGGTCCTTGTCGCCGCCGCTCACTGTGCGTCTTTCGGGTCGTGGGTGGAGCCGTCGGGGCGGGCCGCGTCCGTCGTCGCGTCGGCAGCCGTTGGAATCATGCCTGTCGTCACGTCTGTGGCCACGGACGTGGGCCCCTCCCGGGCCCCCGCCCCCGCCACCGGGGGGGGGGGCCACACCGTGAAGCCGCGGTGCGGTCAGGTCATCAGACCCGGCTGCCCTGGGCGTC
>NZ_JBIVZG010000023.1:63867-138165 GCF_044759445.1 Streptomyces sp. NPDC101118
GCCGCCGATCAGGGGGGGTGTTGGGGGTGGGGGGGGGCGCGGGGGGGGGGGGCCGGGGCCGTCGCCGGGGCGCCAGCGTTTGTAATCTTGCCGGTCTACCGTGGGGGGCCCCGGGCGGGGCCCACTTCCGTGGCCACGTCCACGGCAACGGGGTCGGGCACGATTCCCGCCACCGGCGGGAACAGCATGGAGCCGTCATCGTCGGCCACGTCCACCGCCACCCCCGTCGGACCGTCGAGGGAGGGGATCACTGCGTCCACGAGCCGGGCGCCCAGCACGGACAGGAACTCCAGTTCGGCAGCGGGGTCCAGACCGCGCCGGCGCGCGAAGCGAGCCAAGGACTCCTCGGAGGTGAAGGCGTAGATCCAGCGCACGCCGCCCTGGTCGCCGGACATCAACCCGCCGTCGGTCACGGGCGCGAGCAGGACCGTACGCCGGAACTCCCCGACAAGCCGCGCGGGATCACCCGTCCCGCTCCGCATCGCCCCGATCTCTGCGGTCAGCCCCATGCCGCTTGCCTCCCTCACGTCCTGCCTCAAACGCCTCGGCCACCGTAACGTGCAGCCTTCCGAAGCCTTGAGCCGGTCTCGGGCGGGCACCGTAGGGCGGTACGTACTGGGCCGGTGTTGGGAGGTGGACGGAAGGCGGTACCACCCTGGCCGGTCTCAGGGATCTGGACGTATCTGGGGTTGTCCGCCGACCGAGGGTTTCCGGGCCGGAGCGCCCTTGACGGGCCGCCCCGCCCCGGAAACACCCTCAAGTGGCGGGTGGCTCCAGGACCCACCCACAACACCGGCCCCCTGCGGATGCATCCGGCTCATGCCATGCCGCGTGCGTGTGTGGGATGCCCCCGGCCCATACCATGCCGCGCACGTGCGTGGGATACCCCCGGCCCACCCCCCCACACCACCCCCCACACCGCCCCCACCCCCGAGACACGCCCCGGGAACCGAAGCCGCCCTCGGCCCACCCCCCCCTCAATCTTGATGTCGGAAAATCGCCAGCCCACCCACCTCCGGTGACCGAAGCTTGAGGCATGCACACCGATACCGAGCGCTGCGTGCGCGCCGTGCAGTCGAAGGACGCGCGGTTCGACGGATGGTTCTTCACCGCCGTCCTGACCACTCGCATCTACTGCCGCCCCAGCTGCCCGGCTGTGCCCCCCAAGGTCGAGAACATGACCTTCCTGCCCAGCGCCGCGGCCTGCCAGCAGGCCGGATTCCGGGCCTGTAAGCGGTGCCGGCCCGACACCAGCCCCGGCTCACCCGAGTGGAACGCACGCGCCGACGCCGTGGCGCGCGCCATGCGGCTGATCCGGGACGGTGTCGTCGACCGGGAGGGCGTGCCGGGCCTGGCGGCCCGGCTCGGGTACTCGACCCGGCAGATCGAGCGCCAGCTCAACGCCGAGCTGGGCGCAGGGCCCCTGGCCCTGGCCAGGGCCCAGCGGGCCCAGACGGCGCGGCTGCTCATCGAGACGTCGGAGCTCCCGATGGCGGACGTGGCCTTCGCGGCCGGTTTCTCCTCCATCCGCACCTTCAACGACACCGTCCGCGAGGTCTTCGCCCTCTCCCCGAGCGAGCTGCGCACCCGCGCCGCCCGCCGGCCCGCGCGCGGCGGGCGGGCCGCCGGTGACCCGCCGGCCCCCGGCGTGCTCTCGCTGCGGCTGCCGTTCCGGGCACCGCTCAACCCCGACAACCTCTTCGGGCACCTGGCTGCCACCGCCGTCCCCGGCGTCGAGGAGTGGCGCGACGGCGCGTACCGCCGCACCCTGCGCCTCCCGTACGGGACCGGGGTCGTGGCGCTGTCGCCCCGCCCCGACCACATCGCCTGCCGGCTGGCCCTGACCGACCTGCGCGACCTGACCATCGCCATCAGCCGCTGCCGCTGGATGCTCGACCTCGACGCCGACCCCGAGGCGGTCGACGCGCAGCTGCGCACCGACCCGCTGATCGCGCCGGTGGTCGACAAGGCCCCCGGGCGCCGGGTGCCACGTACCGTCGACGCGGCGGAGTTCGCCGTACGGGCGGTCCTCGGCCAGCAGGTGTCCACGGCCGCGGCCCGTACCCACGCGGCCCGCCTGGTCACCGCGCACGGCGAGCGCGTCGCGGACCCGCACGGCGGTCTGACCCACCTCTTCCCCTCCCCGGAGGCGCTGGCCGCCCTCGACCCCGAGGCCCTGGCGCTGCCGAAGAGCCGCCGCACCACGCTCACCACCCTGGTCGGCGCGCTCGCCGACGGCTCGCTGCCCCTCGGCATCGACAGCGACTGGCAGAGCGCCCGCGAGCGGCTGGCCGCCCTGCCCGGCTTCGGGCCCTGGACGGTCGAGGTGATCGCGATGCGCGCCCTGGGCGACCCCGACGCCTTCCTCCCCACCGACCTCGGCGTCCGCCGCGCGGCCAGCGGCCTGGGCCTGCCCGCGACCCCGGCCGCCCTGACGGCCCGCGCCGCGGGCTGGCGGCCCTGGCGGGCGTACGCCGTGCAGTACCTGTGGGCGACCGACGACCACGCCATCAACCGTCTGCCGCGCTGAGCCCGGGGCCGCGGAGGCCCCCGCCACCCGTGAGACGCTGGACGAAGAACGAGGAAAGACACCCATGGACCGCATGCACACCGTCATCGACAGCCCCTACGGGCCGCTCACCCTGGTCGCCACCGGGGACACGCTCAGCGGCCTCTACATGACCGGGCAGCGGCACCGCCCGCCGGAGGACGCCTTCGGCGAGCGGGCCGGCGCCGAGGAGGAGCCGTTCCCCGAGGTCGTGCGCCAGCTGGCCGCGTACTTCGCCGGCGAGCTGACCTCCTTCGACCTCCCGCTGCGCATGGAGGGAACGGAGTTCCAGCGCAGCGTCTGGGACCAGCTGAAGGAGATCCCCTACGGGGAGACCTGGTCGTACGGCGAGCTGGCGGCGCGCCTCGGCAAGCCGAACGCCTCGCGTGCGGTGGGCCTGGCCAACGGCAAGAACCCGATCGGCATCATCGTGCCCTGCCACCGGGTGATCGGTGCCTCGGGCGGCATGACCGGCTACGGCGGCGGCATCGACCGCAAGCAGCGGCTGCTGGCCTTCGAGAGCGGCGCGGAGACCGCTCTCTTCTGAGCGGGATCGGGGCGGGTGCCGGCCGGTTCGCTGCGGGCCGCCCCCACGCCTCAGCCCACCGCCCGCCCGTACTCCAGCTCGACCGGGCCCGTGCCCTGCTCCGCGGCCTCGTACGCCGCCTCGATGCGCAGGCCGAGCGAGCCGGGCAGGTACGTGGTGAGTTCGGTCGGCGGCACCAGCTTCCAGGAGACCAGCTCCTCCTCCTGGAGCCTGACCGCGGCCAGCTGCTCGCGGTCCAGCACCCCGCCGTCGTACACGTACGCCACCAGCGGCGGCCGGCCGGGGCCCGGCACCCAGTCGACGGCGAGCAGCCGGCCGAGCGGGAGGTCGAGGCCGATCTCCTCGGCGGTCTCGGGGCGGGCCGCCTGCCGCGGTGACTCGCCGCGGTCGGACTCGATGGTGCCGCCCGGCAGCGCCCAGCCCTCCCGGTAGTTGGGCTCGACGAGGAGGACGCGCCCCTCGGCGTCCCGGAAGAGCGCGGCGGCCCCCGCCAGCACGCGGGGCAGCGAGGCGATGTACGCGGCGTAGTCAGTCGTGGTCACGGGCGACAGCCTAGGGTCTGCCCCTCCGCCGGCCCGCCCTCCGCACGTCCGCGCATCCGTACGTCCCGCCGTCCGCCGCCCCGTCGGGCTGCCGGCGTCCTACGGCATGTCCCCCTGCCCGTGATGGTCCGCCAGGACCGTGAGCAGCCGCACGAGTTCGGTGCGTTCCGCCGGCGCGAGCGGGGCCAGGAGCTCGTCCTGGGCCGCGGCCAGCAGGGTGTCGAGGCGCCGGAGCCGCTCGGTGCCCGCGGCCGTGACGCTGATGACGTTGCGCCGGCGGTCGGCGGGATCGGGGGCGCGTTCCACCAGTCCCCGCGCGCTCAGCTCGTTGATCACCGAGACCAGGTCGCTGCGGTACACGCGGGTGCGGCGGCTCAGTTCCGCCTGGCTGGCCGGGCCGCCCTCGGAGAGTGCGGCGAGGACGGCGTAGTGCCACTTGCGGGCGTCCTCGCCCGCCAGGGCCTCGCCCACCAGGCGGTCGGCGTGGCCGGTGGTGAGGGAGAGCAGCCTGCTGGGCAGGGCCCGCAGCCGGGCGGGGGTCTCACTGGTGCCGGTCATGCGCGCCATCCTAGCCCTTGCGTTAGTGCCACTAACCATCTACTTTCGTTAGTGCGACGAACGTTAGTCGCCCTACCGATAGCGTTGCACCCCACTCCGTGAAGGACGGCCGCCATGCCCGAGATCCAGGTGCTCGACTCGACCCTCCACTACGAGGACCGCGGGACCGGAGTCCCGTTCGTCTTCCTGCACGGCAACCCCACCTCCTCCCACGTCTGGCGCAACGTCCTCCCCGGCCTCGCCGGCCACGGCCGCCTCCTCGCCCCCGACCTGATCGGCATGGGCCGCTCCGGCAAGCCCGGCATCGGCTACACCTTCGACGACCACTCCCGGTACCTCGACGCCTGGTTCGACGCCCTCGGGCTGACCGACGTCGTCCTGGTCGGGCTCGACTGGGGCGGTGCGCTCGCCTTCGACTTCGCCGCCCGCCACCCCGGGCGGGTCCGGGGCGTCGCGTTCATGGAGACGATCCTCCGGCCGATGACCTGGGACGAGTACCCGGCCGCGGCCCGCGAGCGCTTCCAGGCCTTCAAGCGGCCGGGGGAGGGGGAGGAGCTGGTTCTCCACCGCAACGTCTTCCTCGACTCCTTCGCCCAGACCGTCCTCACCGGCCTGGCCGAGGAGGACTGGGACGTCTACCGCGCCCCCTACCCGACCCCCGAGAGCCGCCGCCCGCTGCTCCAGTGGCCGCGCTCGATGCCCGTGGGCGGCGAGCCGGCGGACGTGATCGCCCGCGTCGAGGCGTACGACAAGTGGCTCGCGGCCAGCACCGAGGTGCCGAAGCTGCTGCTGACCTTCGACGGCTCCAAGGCCCTCATGATCGGCCCCGAGCTGACCGACTGGTGCCGCGAGAACGTCGCCGCGCTGGAGGTCGTGCCCTGCGGCGCCGCCTCGCACCAGGCACCGGAGGACCGGCCCGAGGAGATCGCGGCGGCCCTCGCGGCCTGGTCGGCCCGCCACGGCCTGGGCTCCTGAAGCCGCAGCGGCCGGTCGCCGGGAGCTCGCCGACGGCTCGCCGACCGGTCGCCGGATGGTCACCGGCCGGTCGCAGGGATCCGATCCGGGTTCAGCTGCTCCGGGACCAGCCGCCTCCGGGTTCAGCCGCTTCCGGAGTCACCCCCCGCCCTCCGCCAGCCGTACCGTCCGCTCCGCCAGCTCGCGGATCGAGGCCCCGTCGAACCCCTGGACGGCGCTGCGGACGGTGTCCTCCAGCGGCACGGTCCACTGTTCGGGGATGGCCGCCGCCCCGCACAGCACCCCGGCCACCGAGCCCGCCGTCGCGCCGTTCGAGTCGGTGTCCAGGCCGCCGCGGACGGTCAGCGCGACGGTACGGGTGAAGTCGCCGCCGCCGTAGAGCAGCCCGGCGGTCAGCACGGCGGCGTTCGGCACCGTGTGGATCCAGCCGAGCCCGCCGGTCTCGGCCTCCGGCTCCGTCAGGGTGTCCGCCCACTCCACGCCGGCCTCGTGGAGGGCGACCACCCGCCGCACGGTACGGGCCAGCCGGCTGCTCGCCGGGATCCGGGCTAGCCCCGCCTCGACCGCCCCGCGCGGCCCGTCCGCCGTGAAGGCCGCCGCGATCACCGCCGCCGCCCACATCGCCCCGTACACGCCGTTCCCGGTGTGCGACAGCACCGCGTCCCGGCGGGCCAGCGACGCGGCCCGACGGGGATCTCCGGGCGAGCTCCAGCCGTACACGTCCGCCCTGATCAGGGCGCCGATCCACTCCTGGTACGGGTTGTCGTACGTGGCGGTGAGCGGCGGGCGCAGCCCGTTGGCGAGGTTGCGGTACGCCACCCGCTCCGCGGTGAAGGTCGCCAGGTACGGCAGGC
Organism: Streptomyces sp. NPDC101118; assembly: GCF_044759445.1. Lineage (NCBI taxonomy): Bacteria > Bacillati > Actinomycetota > Actinomycetes > Kitasatosporales > Streptomycetaceae > Streptomyces > Streptomyces sp. NPDC101118. The sequence goes on from NZ_JBIVZG010000023.1 coordinate 69,892, forward strand.
TCAGCAGCCACCGCTCCCCGACCTGCTCGGTCGTGAAGGCCGTCCCGTGCCGCTCCAGCAGGCCGAGCCCCAGCAGCGCGTAGTCCACGTCGTCGTCCCGGCAGCTGCCGTGGATCGCGCCGCGCACGCAGGCCCCCCACTCCGGGCGCAGCTCGAACTCCCCCGGCTCCCCCGGAGGGGTGAGCGCGGACGGGGGCGGGAGGTAGTCCTCCAGGGGGAGCGCGCCGGCCCGCCGCAGGTAGCGGTCGATCCGTGCGCGCGTCCAGTGGTCCCCGCGCTCGACCGGTTTGCCCAGCATGTTGCCCGCGATCCGGCCGAGCCAGCCGCCGTGGATCCGGTCCGCGAGCTCGCTCATACGGGAGGTGTACCCCGTACGGACGGCCGCGCCCCGGCGCTTCGCCCGCCCGGCGGCGGCCCGGACGCCGCTACTCCTCCCGGTCCCGGCGCGACTCGGCCACCCGCCGCAGCCGGGGGTGCCGGGCCTGGCCCTGCTCGGTGATCGCGTCGCCCACCATCGCCCGTACCGCGTCCCGCAGGCCGTGCAGCGCGTGGTGCCTGGCCGGTCCGGCCCCGGGGTCCGCCCGAAGCTCCTTCAGCAGCGCCCAGCACAGCAGCAGCATCACGACCACGAACGGCAGCGCCACCAGGATCGTGGCCGTCTGGAGGGACTTGAGCCCGCCCGCGACCAGCAGCACCGCCGCGACCGCCGCCATCAGCACGCCCCAGGTCACCACCAGCCAGGTCGGCGGGTGCAGCGAACCCCGGCTGGTGAGCGAGCCCATCACCAGCGAGGCCGAGTCCGCGCTGGTCACGAAGTACGTCATGACCAGCAGCATCGCCACCCACGAGGTCAGCGTGCCGAGCGGCAGCGCGTCCAGCATCGCGAACAGCGAGGCCTCCGCCCCGTCCTTCACCCTGGCCCCCAGGTCGGCGGCGCCCGTCGAGTCCAGCCGGATCGCGGTGCCGCCCATCACGCAGAACCAGATGACGGTCGCCCCGCTGGGCACCAGCAGCACGCCCACCAGGAACTCCCTGATGGTCCGGCCCTTGGAGATGCGGGCGATGAAGGTGCCGACGAACGGCGCCCACGACAGCCACCACGCCCAGTAGAAGATGGTCCACGCGCCCAGCCACTCGCTGTCGGTGAAGGCCCCGGTCCGGGTGGCCATCGGCAGCAGTTCGTGCAGGTAGCCGCCGACGCTCGCCGGGATCACGTCCAGGACGTACACCGTCGGCCCGAGCAGGAACACGAACAGCATCAGCGAGGCGGCCAGCACGATGTTGATGGTGCTCAGCCACTTCACGCCCTTGTGCAGGCCGGAGAAGGCCGACAGCACGAAGGCGGCGGAGAGCGACACGATGATGACCAGTTCGAGGCCGGTGGAGTCCTCGACCCCGGTGGTGATGTTCAGCCCCTCGGCCACCTGGAGGGCGCCCAGGCCCAGGCTGGTCGCGGTGCCGAAGACGGTGGCGAAGACGGCGAGCAGGTCGACGGCCTTGCCGGGCGCGCCGTTCGCCCTGCGCTCGCCCATCAGCGGCACGAAGGCCGAGCTGAGCCGGTTGCCCCGGCCCTTGCGGAAGGTCGCGTACGCCAGGGCCAGGCCCGCGATGCCGTAGATCGCCCAGGGGGTGAGCGTCCAGTGGAAGAACGAGTACTCCAGGGAGGCGAGGGCCGCCCCGCCGGTGCGCGGCGCCGCGCCCGAGGCCGGCGGCGGGGCCAGGTAGTGGGTGAGCGGCTCGCCCACGCCGTAGAACATCAGGCCGATGCCCATGCCGGCGCTGAACATCATCGCGATCCAGGCGAGGTTGCCGAACTCCGGCTCGGAGTCGTCCGCGCCGAGCCGGACCCGGCCGAACCGGCTGACCGCCAGCACCACGCACATCACGAGGAAGACGTCCGCGGCGATCACGAACAGCCAGGCGAAATTGGAGAGCACCCAGTTCAGCGCCGTGCCCGTCGCGGTGTCGAAGGACCCCTTGGCCAGCGCGGCCCAGGCGACCACCACCAGCACCGCGATCACGCCCACCGTCACGACGGTACGGTCGGGGGAGCCCCCTCCGGGGTCCCCGGGCGGCGTGTCCGGAGGTGCCTGTTCCAGTGAATCCGTGCTCATGCGGCCCCACTATGGGGGTGAATATCACCATTTTTTGGCGTGGCGCGCCGTGTGTGGCCCAGGCCACCCATGGGCATAGGAGGATCCTCCGGATACCCTCGGGGTGGCGCGACTGCACGTTCGATAGCAAGGGATAAGCAAGGTGACGGACGGGGCAGTAACTGAGGCCGCGCGCGTGCTCATCGCCGCGGACAAATTCAAGGGCTCGCTCACGGCCGTGCAGGTCGCGGAGCGGGTGACGGCGGGCCTTCGCAGGGCCGTACCCGGCGTGGAGGTCGAGACCCTCCCCGTCGCGGACGGCGGCGACGGCACGGTCGCGGCCGCCGTGGCGGCCGGTTTCGAACGCCGGGAGGTACGGGTCACCGGCCCCCTCGGCGAGCAGGTCACGGCCGCCTTCGCCCTGCGCGAGGGCACCGCGGTGGTCGAGATGGCCGAGGCCTCCGGCCTCCAGCTGCTCCCCAAGGGCGTCTTCGCCCCGCTCACCGCCACCACCTACGGCTCCGGCGAGGTGCTCAAGGCAGCCCTCGACGCGGGCGCCCGCACGATCGTCTTCGGGGTCGGCGGCAGCGCCACCACCGACGGCGGCGCGGGCATGCTCGCCGCCCTGGGCGCCGTCTTCCTCGACGCGGACGGCAACCCGGTCGGCCCCGGCGGCGGCGCCCTCGCGGAACTCGCCTCGGCCGACCTGTCGGGCGTCGACCCGCGCTTCGCGGACGTGGACTTCGTCCTGGCCAGCGACGTGGACAACCCGCTGACCGGCCCCAAGGGCTGCGCCGCCGTGTACGGCCCGCAGAAGGGCGCCTCGCCGGAGGACGTGGCGACGCTCGACGCGGCCCTCGGGCACTACGCGCAGGTACTGGAGAAGGCGATCGGTCCGAAGGCCACCGAGCTGGCGGCCTCCCCGGGCGCGGGCGGCGCCGGCGGCATCGGCTACGGCGCGCTGCTGCTCGGCGCGAGCTTCCGGCCCGGCATCGAGCTGATGCTGGAGGTGCTGGGCTTCGCCCCGGCCCTGGAGCGGGCCACCCTGGTCATCACCGGCGAGGGCTCCCTCGACGAGCAGACCCTGCACGGCAAGGCCCCGGCCGGCGTGGCCGCCGCGGCCCGCGCCGCCGGCAAGGAGGTCGTCGCGGTCTGCGGCCGCCTGCTGCTCACCCCGGAGGCCCTCCAGGCCGCCGGCATCCGCCGCGCGTACCCGCTGACCGAGGTCGAGCCGGACACGGCGAAGTGCATCGCGAACGCGGGCCCGCTGCTGGAGCAGGTCGCGTCCAACATCGCGGCCGACGTGCTGTAGGCACCCGTACGCGCCAGGGCAGGCACCCGTACGCGCGAGGGCCCCGTACCGGATCAGGTACGGGGCCCTCGCGCGTCCCGGGCCTACCGCTCCCGGCTGCCCAGCAGCAGCGACCGCGTCCACCCCCCGAGCTGCCGCACGATGCCGGCGGCCTGCGCGGCGCGCCGCCGCGAGAACGGCAGCACCGCGAGCGCGGGCACGGACGCCAGCGTCACGATCACGACGGGCACGAGGGCGAGGGCGACGATGAGCACACGACCGGCCCACCGCGCACCGGCCACCAGAGAACTCCAGGCGACGGCCACGGGGCATCGCTCCTTCCGGGGGAAGCGGCTGAATGACGCCCTCAGCGTGGGTACCGCCGGATACGTTGCGACAGACCGCAAGGGTTGCCGGTGCGGTGGCAAGGGCACGGGGGAGGCGTCATGCCGGAGATCGACCGCTCACCTGCGAACTCGTCCGCGGTCGAGCGGGGCGAGGTCCCCGAGGTCGTGGAGCTCGGCAAGGTGTTGACGGAGCTGTTCAAGACGCTCGGCGTCTCCCAGGAGGCGTACGCGGTGCGCGTGAGCCTGGACGCGTCGGCGGTCTCCCGCTACCTGCGGGGCCGGCGCGTCGCCACCGAGGACTTCGTCGACCGGCTGGTCCGCGAGGTCGGCCGGAAGGCGGGCACGCCGGTCCAGGAGGAGGCCCGGGAGCACATTCACACCGTGCGCCTGGCGGCCTTGCGCGCCACCGACCCCGACCGCTTCGCCCTTGAGGACCTGCGCCGCGAAGCGGAGCGCACGCAGCGCACGGTGGGACGGCTGCTCCGTGACCGGGAGGCCCTGCACGACCTGCTGGAGAAGCGGGAGGCCGAGAAGGCCGCCCTGCAAGCCGAGATGAGCCGGATGCGCAGGGACTGGGCCGGGGACAGGGCGGAGGCGGGCCGGCACGAACTCGTCCTGCGCACGGCGCTCGCCGACCGCAACTCCGCATACGAGGAGCTCCTCCTGGAGATCGAGGCACTCCGCGCGGACCTCGCCGCGACGGACGCCCTGAAGGACCGGGCGGAGTCCCGGTACCGCGACCTGGAGCAGCAGCTCCTGGTGAGGGAGGAGGAACTGGCGACCCTGCGGGCCGGGCACGGCGACGACGCGGAGCTTCCGGTCGACGCGCTGATCGCCCGGCTCGGCGGCTTCGACGAAATCGTCGAGCCGCGCCGGCTGACCCGGGCGCTCGACACCGTCGTCTGGGACCGGCCGATCGAGGACGTCGTGCAGGTGGTCGACTGGCTCCTGGACACCGGGGCCGGCACCAAGGTGGAGCGGCTGGTGGCGGACGTCGCCGAGTTGCGGCCCCCCGAGGACGTGGCGGACCTGGGGGCGGCCCTTGCGGCGCGTGCACGGGAGGTCGGCCGGTTCGAGCTGTTCGATCTGCACGAGCGGCTGGTGGTGACGGCCGCCCGGCTGCGCACGTCAGCGGAGCTGGCCGGGCTCTTCCGGCGGTGGCGGGGCGTGGAGCTGATGGGTGACGACACGGCCGACCTCATGCTGCGGCACGCACTGGGCGAGCAGGCACGTGCGGACGTGGCGGAGCTGTTGTTCCTGCTGGACGACCCGGAGGTGGCCGAGTCGGTCCTGGTCGCCAGGATGCGCAACAGCGTCGAGAGCGGCCGGGGTCTGCGCGTGCTCGTCGACCTCGCCCGGCGGAACGAAGCGCTGGCGGCCCCCGCCCTGCTGTGGCTCGTCGTCACGGTGGGCCGTGAGTCCGACGTCGCGAGGAACTTCGGCAACGGCTTCGGTGACCTGCCGCAGCTGTACCGCGGCGAGCTGGCGGACCGGATCCTGGCGATGCCCCCGGGGCCGGTGACGCGGCTGCTCACCGTCCTGTACATGAGTACCCGCTTTTCATACGCGGCTGACGAGCTGGCCCGGCGGGCTGCCGCGGACGGACGCCTGGGCGCGCTCTCCGAGTACGTCTTCGACGAAGTGAGCGGCACCCGCCCCACGACCCCTGCCGGACTCGCGGACGCGCTCCTGGCGTACGCGCAGCTCGGCTCGCGAGATTTCTGGCGGCATGACGCACAGTAAGCTGTCGGTCACTTGATGTCGTGGCGTCTGGCGCGTGCATCAAGGCGACCATGACCGATCCGCGGGCGCGGTCCGCCCGCGGCCACCCCGCACCCGGACCCTGGGAGTGCCCACTCCCGCACCTGTCCGTGTCGTGCCACGACGGGAGCCGCAGATGAACGCCTGGGCCTGGGTCGGCGTCGGGGCGGCCGTGTGGTGCGCCCTGTCGGTGCTGGCGGCCGCCCTGTACGCCTACGGCCGCACCCGGCAGAAGCGCGGGGGCCCGTAGCCACCGGCGCCCACACGGCGAAGGGCCCGGACGCCTGAACGGCGTCCGGGCCCTTCCCGGTACTGCAAGCGAGCGCAGCGTTACGGCTGCGGGACCTTCACCGGCTCCGCCGCACCCGCGCCGGCGCGGGCCTCGCGGCGGTTGTGGCGGAAGGTGTTCACCCGGCGGGTGGTGGCGAACAGCGGGATGGTCGCCGCCATCACGATCTGCAGCGCGCAGCCGGTCTGGAGCAGCATCTGGCCGCCCGGGGCGTCGAACGCCCAGGCCGCCAGCATGCCCATCGCGCCGACGATCCAGCTGAGCATCGCCACCGCGAGGACACCCCGCGGCTTGGGGTACTCGACCCGGCTCACCATCAGCCAGGCCACCCCGATGATCGCGAGGAGCGTCGGGACGAACGGCAGCTCCAGCAGCACGATGGAGACCACCGTGAGCGCGCCGAAGGGGCTCGGCATGCCCTGGAACATGCCGTCCTTCATGGTCACGCAGCTGAATCTGGCGAGCCTGAGGACCACGGCGAGGAGCACCACGATCGCGGCGAGGGCCGACACCCGCTGGTGCGCGTCGTCGGCGACCATGCCGTAGACGAGCACGAAGTACGCGGGGGCCAGGCCGAAGCTGATCAGGTCCGACAGGTTGTCCAGCTCCGCGCCCATGGGCGAGCTGCGGAGCTTGCGCGCCACCAGGCCGTCACACAGGTCGAAGATCGCGGCCAGCAGCATCAGTATCACCGCGGTGGCGGCGCTGTGACGGGCCATGCCGGACTCGTCGCTGCCGGTCAGGTGCGGGATCAGGATGCCCGTGGTGGTGAAGTACACCGCCATGAAGCCGCAGGTCGCGTTGCCGAGGGTGAGGGTGTCCGCTATCGACAGACGCAGCGAGAGGGGCATCTCCTCGCTGTCCTCTTCCTCGGCCTCGGGAACCCAGCCGGCCGGGGTCTCGTGATCAGTCACGGTCAATTCGAGTCACCCCTGCCGTAGTGGCCTGGCCGACCTCGACCCCGACCTCGACGCCCTCGGGGAGGTAGATGTCGACACGGGAGCCGAAGCGGATCAGGCCGATGCGCTCGCCCTGTTCCACCTTGGTGCCCTGCGGGATGTACGGGACGATGCGGCGCGCGACCGCTCCCGCGATCTGCACCATCTCGATGTCGCCGAGCTCGGTGTCGAAGTGCCAGACAACGCGCTCGTTGTTCTCGCTCTCCTTGTTGAACGCCGGGACGAATCCGCCGGGGACGTGCTCGACCGACGTCACCGTGCCCGCGAGGGGCGCGCGGTTGACGTGGACGTTCAGCGGGCTCATGAAGATCGCGACCCGGGTCCGGCCGTCCTTCCACGGCATGATGCTCTGCACCACACCGTCGGCGGGCGAGATCACGCGGCCCGGCGCGATCTCGCGCTCGGGGTCGCGGAAGAACCACAGCATGCCCGCCGCGAGAGCGGTGGTGGGCACGGCCACCGCGGCCCAGCGTCCGGACTTGCGAGCCCGGGTGAGGCTGAGTGCCGCGGTGGCAACGGTCGGCAGAAGCCACGGCGATGCTCCGCGCGCGAGGCGTACGCCGAGTCGGCTGTCGCGAGGTGCAGAGGTTTGGCTGTGGGGCATGGATGACCTTCGTAGCGGGTGATTGCCGCGCCGCAAACGGGGGGACGGGACGGCGGCTTTACTGGAATGCTATCGGTTGCGCGCAACAACTGGGCAAGCCAGAAGCCGAGTCGATGGCCGGAAGCCAGTGACAGGGTGTGACCCTTTTCGCGGACCTTCCGCTACAAAAGGGACTTTCAGCCCTGGAGCTTGTACTCCTCGAGCAGGCGTCGCCCGATGATCATTTTCTGGATCTCGGCGGTTCCTTCACCGATCAGCAGCATCGGGGCCTCCCGGTAGAGGCGCTCGATCTCGTACTCCTTCGAGAACCCGTAGCCGCCGTGGATGCGGAAGGCGTCCTCCACGACTTCCTTGCAGTATTCGGAGGCGAGGTACTTCGCCATCCCTGCTTCGAGGTCGTTTCGTTCCCCGGAGTCCTTTTTGCGTGCTGCGTTCACCATCATGGCATGAGCGGCCTCGACCTTGGTAGCCATCTCGGCCAGCTTGAACTGAATGGCCTGGTGCTGGGCGATCGGCTTGCCGAAAGTGTGACGTTGCTGGGCATACCCGACGCCCAGCTCGAAGGCACGCTGCGCGACACCACAGCCACGGGCGGCCACGTTCACGCGGCCGACCTCGACTCCGTCCATCATTTGGTAAAACCCTCGGCCGGTGGTGCCGCCAAGGACCCGATTGGCCGGAATGCGCAGTCCGTCCATGATGAGTTCGGTCGTGTCGACGCCCTTGTAACCCATCTTGTCGATCTTGCCCGGGATGGTCAGGCCGGGACGGACCTCACCGAAGCCGGCCTCCTTCTCCACGAGGAAGGTGGTCATCGACTTGTGGGGCGCGGTGCCCTCGGGGTGTCCTTCGTCACTTCGGACGAGAACCGCGACCAGAGTGGACGAGCCGCCGTTCGTCAGCCACATCTTCTGGCCGTTCAGGACGTACTCGTCGCCGTCCTTGACCGCCTTCGACGTGATCGCCGACACGTCCGAGCCCAGGCCCGGCTCCGACATCGAGAACGCGCCGCGGACCTCGCCCAGCGCCATGCGGGGCAGGAAGTGGTCCTTCTGCTCCTGGGTGCCGTGCTGCTTCAGCATGTACGCCACGATGAAGTGGGTGTTGATGATGCCCGAGACGGACATCCAGCCGCGGGCTATCTCCTCGACGCACAGCGCGTAGGTGAGCAGCGACTCACCGAGACCGCCGTACTCCTCGGGGATCATGAGACCGAAGAGGCCGAGCTCCTTGAGCCCGTCGACGATCTGCTGCGGGTACTCGTCGCGGTGCTCCAGCTCGGTCGCGACCGGGATGATCTCCTTGTCCACGAACTCGCGGACGGTCTTGAGGATCTCCTGCTGGACGTCGGTCAGCCCGGCGGTCTGGGCGAGTCGTGCCATGGCTACTTCCCCTGTTCCTTCAGCTGGGGCCGGCCGGGCTGCTCGCCGCCGCGCTCCTTGATGTACGTCTCGGTCGGGACCATCACCTTGCGCCGGAAGACGCAGACGAGGGTGCCGTCCTGCTTGTAGCCCTTGGTCTCGACGTAGACGATCCCGCGGTCGTTCTTCGACTTCGAGGGGGTCTTGTCCAGGACCGTGGTCTCGCCGTAGATCGTGTCGCCGTGGAAGGTCGGCGCCACGTGCCGCAGCGACTCGATCTCCAGGTTGGCGATGGCCTTGCCGGAGACGTCCGGCACGGACATGCCGAGGAGCAGCGAGTAGATGTAGTTGCCCACCACCACGTTCTTGCCGAAGTCGGTGGTGTTCTCCGCGTAGTTCACGTCCATGTGGAGCGGGTGGTGGTTCATGGTGAGCAGACAGAAGAGGTGGTCGTCGTACTCCGTGACCGTCTTCCCGGGCCAGTGCTTGTAGACCGCCCCGACCTCGAACTCTTCGTAGGTGCGTCCGAACTGCATGGTGCTCAGGCCTCCGGGATCTCGAACTTGGTGGTGCGCGTCATGCCGGCGGCGCGGCCCTTGCCCGCGATGACCAGGGCCATCTTGCGGCTGGCCTCGTCGATCATCTCGTCGCCGAGCATCGCGGAGCCCTTCTTGCCGCCCGCCTCGGAGGTGCACCAGTCGTACGCGTCGAGGATCAGCTCGGCGTGGTCGTAGTCCTCCTGGGAGGGGGAGAAGACCTCGTTGGCCGCCTCGACCTGGCCGGGGTGCAGGACCCACTTGCCGTCGAAGCCGAGGGCGGCGGCGCGGCCGGCCACCTCGCGGTACGCGTCCACGTCGCGGATCTGGAGGAAGGGGCCGTCGATGGCCTGGAGGTTGTGCGTACGGGCCGCCATCAGGATGCGCATCAGGATGTAGTGGTACGCGTCCGCCGGGTAGCCGGGCGGCTGCATGCCCACGACCAGCGACTTCATGTTGATCGAGGCCATGAAGTCGGCCGGGCCGAAGATGATCGTCTCCAGGCGCGGGGAGGCGGCGGCGATCTCGTCGACGTTCACCAGGCCCTTGGCGTTCTCGATCTGCGCCTCGATGCCGATCTTGCCGACCTCGAAGCCCATGGTCTTCTCGATCTGCGTGAGCAGCAGGTCCAGCGCCACGACCTGCTGGGCGTCCTGGACCTTCGGCAGCATGATGCAGTCGAGGTTCTGGCCCGCGCCCTCGACGACCGTGATCACGTCGCGGTACGTCCAGTGGGTGGTCCAGTCGTTGACCCGCACGACCCGGGTCTTGCCCGACCAGTCGCCGTTGTTCAGCGCGTCGACGATGGTGTGGCGGGCGCCCTCCTTGGCGAGCGGCGCGCAGGCGTCCTCGAGGTCGAGGAAGACCTGGTCGGCCGGCAGTCCCTGGGCCTTCTCCAGGAACCGGGGGTTGGAGCCCGGCACCGCGAGGCAGGAACGGCGCGGACGCAGCCGGTTCACGGGGGAGAGAGGCGTGGTCATGCGGGGACCTCCGAGATTTCGAGGGGGCTGAGCTTGTTCGCTGTGCGGATCTCGTCGACGATACGGCCGATGATCTCCGTGATACCGAAGTCCTTCGGGGTGAAGACGGCGGCCACACCGGCCGCGCGCAGTTCGTCCGCGTCGGCATTCGGAATGATGCCGCCGACGATGACGGGGATGTCGGGCGCCCCCGCCGTGCGCAGCCGCGCGAGCACGTCGGGGACCAGCTCGCCGTGCGAGCCGGACAGGATCGACAGTCCCACGCAGTGCACGTCCTCGGCCAGGGCGGCACTGACGATCTGCTCCGGCGTCAGCCGGATGCCCTGGTAGACCACCTCGAACCCGGCGTCGCGGGCGCGGACGGCGATCTGCTCGGCGCCGTTGGAGTGGCCGTCGAGCCCGGGCTTGCCCACCAGCAGGCGCAGCCGGCCGGAGCCCAGCTCCTCCGCGGTGCGGGCGACCTTCTCCCGGACCTCGGCGAGCGGGGTGCCGGGCTCGGCGGTGACCGCCACGGGTGCCGAGGAGACGCCGGTGGGGGCGCGGTACTCGCCGAAGACCTCGCGCAGCGCCTCCGCCCACTCGCCGGTCGTGACGCCCGCGCGGGCGCACTCCAGGGTGGCCTCCATCAGGTTCTCGTCACCGGCCGCCGCCTCCTTCAGGCGCTCCAGCGCCTGCTGGGTGGTCGGGAAGACGAAGGGGTCGCCGCCGCCCTGCCGGTCGGTGGACTCCTGGCGCTCGGCCTTCCAGCGGACGATGTTCTCGCGGACCTGCGCCTCGACCCGGCCGTCCACCGTCATGATCGCGGTGTCCAGGTCGGCGGTGAGCGGGTTGACCTCGGTGGTCTCGAAGATGTTGACGCCGACGATCTTGTCCTCGCCGGCCTCGATCCGGGCCCGCCGCTCGGCGTGCGAGGAGACCAGCTGGGACTTCAGGTAGCCGGACTCGACGGCGGCCATGGCCCCGCCCATCTCCTGGATGCGGTCGATCTCGGCCAGGCAGTCCGCGACCAGGGCCTCGACCTTGGCCTCGATGACGTGCGAGCCGGCGAAGATGTCGTCGTACTCCAGCAGGTCGCTCTCGTGGGCCAGGACCTGCTGGATGCGCAGGGACCACTGCTGGTCCCAGGGGCGCGGCAGGCCGAGTGCCTCGTTCCAGGCCGGCAGCTGGACGGCGCGGGCGCGGGCGTCCTTGGAGAGGGTGACGGCCAGCATCTCCAGGACGATGCGCTGGACGTTGTTCTCCGGCTGCGCCTCGGTCAGGCCCAGGGAGTTGACCTGGACGCCGTACCGGAAGCGGCGCTGCTTGGCGTTCTCGATGCCGTACCGCTCGCGGGTGATCTGGTCCCAGATGCGGCCGAAGGCGCGCATCTTGCACATCTCCTCGATGAAGCGGACGCCCGCGTTCACGAAGAACGAGATGCGGGCGACCACCTCGCCGAAACGCTCCTCGGGCACCTGGCCCGAGTCGCGCACCGAGTCGAGCACGGCGATGGCCGTGGACATCGCGTACGAGATCTCCTGGACCGGGGTGGCGCCCGCCTCCTGCAGGTGGTAGCTGCAGATGTTGATCGGGTTCCACTTCGGGATGTTGTTGACCGTGTACGCGATCATGTCCGTCGTCAGGCGGAGGCTCGGTCCGGGCGGGAAGACGTGCGTCCCGCGGGAGAGGTACTCCTTGACGATGTCGTTCTGGGTGGTGCCCTGGAGCTGGGAGATGTCCGCGCCCTGCTCCTCGGCGGCCACCTGGTAGAGCGCCAGCAGCCACATGGCCGTGGCGTTGATCGTCATCGAGGTGTTCATCTGTTCCAGGGGGATGTCCTGGAACAGCCGGCGCATGTCGCCCAGGTGGGAGACCGGCACGCCGACCCGGCCGACCTCGCCGCGGGCGAGGATGTGGTCGGGGTCGTACCCGGTCTGGGTGGGCAGGTCGAACGCGACCGACAGGCCGGTCTGCCCCTTGGCGAGGTTGCGGCGGTACAGCTCGTTGGACGCCTCGGCCGTGGAGTGGCCGGCGTACGTCCGCATGAGCCACGGACGGTCCTTCTGGCGCTCTGTCATCTCAGGCTGTCCCTTTGGCCTTTGGGCGTCTCAGACGTTGCGGAAGCGGTTGATGGCGTCGAGGTGCTTGGCGCGCAGCTCGTGGTTGCGCACGCCCAGGCCCTCCTCGGGGGCGAGGCAGAGGACGCCGACCTTGCCCTGGTGGGCGTTGCGGTGGACGTCGTGGGCCGCCTGGCCGGTCTCCTCCAGGGAGTAGACCTTCGAGAGGGTGGGGTGGATCTTGCCCTTGGCGATGAGGCGGTTGGCCTCCCAGGCCTCGCGGTAGTTCGCGAAGTGGGAGCCGATGATGCGCTTGAGGGACATCCACAGGTAGCGGTTGTCGTACTGGTGCATGTAGCCGGAGGTGGAGGCGCAGGTGGTGATCGTGCCGCCCTTGCGGGTGACGTAGACCGAGGCGCCGAAGGTCTCGCGGCCCGGGTGCTCGAAGACGATGTCGATGTCCTCGCCGCCGGTCAGCTCGCGGATCTTGGAGCCGAAGCGCTTCCACTCGCGCGGGTCCTGGGTCTCCTCGTCCTTCCAGAACTTGTAGCCCTCGGCGTTGCGGTCGATGACCGCCTCCGCGCCCATCTTGTGGCAGATCTCGGCCTTCTCCGGGGAGGAGACGACACAGATCGGGTTGGCGCCGCCGGCCAGGGCGAACTGGGTGGCGTACGAGCCGAGGCCGCCGCTGGCGCCCCAGATCAGGACGTTGTCGCCCTGCTTCATGCCGGCGCCGTTGCGGGAGACCAGCTGGCGGTACGCGGTGGAGTTGACCAGGCCGGGGCTCGCCGCCTCCTCCCAGCTGAGGTGGGCGGGCTTGGGCATCAGCTGGTTGGACTTGACCAGGGCGATCTCGGCGAGGCCGCCGAAGTTGGTCTCGAAGCCCCAGATGCGCTGCTCGGGGTCGAGCATCGTGTCGTTGTGGCCGTCCGAGGACTCCAGCTCGACGGAGAGGCAGTGCGCGACGACCTCGTCGCCCGGCTTCCAGGCGTTGACGCCCGGGCCGGTGCGCAGGACGACGCCGGCCAGGTCGGAGCCGATGATGTGGTATGGCAGGTCGTGGCGCTTGGTGAGCTCGCTGACGCGGCCGTAGCGCTCCAGGAAGCCGAAGGTCGAGAGCGGCTCGAAGATCGAGGTCCAGACCGAGTTGTAGTTGACCGAGGAGGCCATGACGGCCACCAGGGCCTCGCCCGGGCCGAGTTCGGGCACCGGGACCTGGTCGAGGTGGAGGGACTTGCGCGGGTCCTTCTCGCGGGTGGTGAGCCCTTCGAACATCTCCGTCTCGTCCTTGTGCACGGTGATCGCGCGGTACGAGTCGGGGAGCGGCAGGGCCGCGAAGTCTTCGGCTGTGGCGGCCTGCGACTGAATCGCGTCCAGGATGTGCTTCACGGTGGTGCCTCCGGCGAGGGTGCGTCGAGGGAACGCTGAGGGTGGTCCGTTGGAGGTGTGCCGTCGGTTCGGCGGTGCTGTGGTGCGTGAGTGGCGCTGTGGTGGGCGCGTGCGGCCTGGTGACGCAGGCGGTCCGGGGCGCGTTCCGTGCGAGTGGTGGCACGGGCCGCGGGGACGTCCGGACTGACTTCAACGTATGGCACCCCGTGTCACTCGGCAAGGCACTGCGTGCCAAAAGTTTCTCTCAATTGCCGATTGACCTGCGCAGATGAGCGATGATCGATCAGACTTACCCGCGAGTAGGGGCAACCCGGACAACAGGAACGGCCGCCTCCCGGATACCGGGAGACGGCCGTCACATCAGGCACGTCGGAGGCATCGGACGCCCTGAGGCGCCCCTGCCGGCCGTCCTACTTGTTCTTGAGTGCTTCCTCGATCGTCCGCATGACCTCGTCCAGCGGAGCGTCGGTACGGGCCACCGCCACCAGCACCTCGCCCTCCGCACTGACGGAGGCCGGCGCGGCGGCCGGGGCGGACGCCCCGTTGAGCGACCGCCCGGCACCGATGCCGGTGCCGAAGGTCTTCCGTACGATCGCGAAGGCGTGGTCCAGCTGCGTCTCCACGTCCCCCTGGCCCCCGGCCCGCAGCCAGCGCCGCAGCACGTGGTTGTGGGCCGTCACGACCGCCGACGCGGCCACCTCGGCCAGCAGCGGGTCGTCGTTGCCGTCGTGGTGGTCGGTCTCGTCGAAGTGGGCCAGCAGGTAGCGGGTGAACAGCCGCTCGTACCGCGCCACCGAGGCGATCTCCCGCTCGCGCAGGGTCGGCACCTCGCGGGTCAGGCGGTAGCGCTCCACGGAGACCGCGGGGGAGGCCGCGTACATCTTCATGACCTCCTTGATCCCCCGGCACACCGTGTCGAGCGGGTGCTCGTGGGCGGGAGCGGCGTCCAGCACGGCCTCCGCCCGGATGAGCGTGTCGTCGTGGTCGGGGAAGATCGCCTCTTCCTTGGACCGGAAGTGCCGGAAGAAGGTCCGCCGGGCCACCCCCGCGGTCGCGGCGATCTCGTCGACCGTCGTGGCCTCGTACCCCTTGGACGCGAACAGCTCCATCGCCGCGGCGGCGAGCTCGCGGCGCATCTTCAGCCGCTGGGCGGCCGCGCGCGCCCCCGCCGTGCTCTCCGGAGCATCGGTCGGGGCGGTCCGTGTGGTCTTGGGGGGCTGGGACATAAGGCGAACGTACTGCATGTGCGCAGCCGAGGGCGCCCGAGGGGGTGGATGCGGGGGAGGGCTCCCGGAGGGTACGGCCCGCCCTGAGGGCCCGAGGAGTCCTCCCCACGCGTCCGGCCCGCTACTTCCGGGCGTACTCACGGAAGCCGCGGCCGGTCTTGCGGCCCAGGCACCCCGCCGCCACGAGGTGCTCCAGCAGCGGTGAGGGAGCCAGGCCCGGGTCCCGGAACTCCTTGTGGAGCACCTTCTCGATCGCCAGCGAGACGTCGAGGCCGACCACGTCCAGCAGCTCGAACGGACCCATCGGGTAGCCGCCGCCCAGCTTCATGGCGGCGTCGATCTCGTCGAGCGAGGCGTAGTGCTCCTCGACCATCTTGATGGCGTTGTTCAGGTACGGGAACAGCAGCGCGTTCACGATGAAGCCCGCACGGTCCCCGCAGTCCACCGGGTGCTTGCGGATCCGCGTGCACACCTCGCGGACCGTGGCGTGGACGTCGTCGGCCGTCAGGACCGTACGCACCACCTCGACCAGCTTCATCGCCGGCGCCGGGTTGAAGAAGTGCATGCCGATCACGTCCTGCGGGCGGGACGTCGCCTTCGCACAGGCGACGACCGGCAGCGAGGAGGTCGTGGTGGCCAGCACCGCGCCCGGCTTGCAGATCTTGTCCAGGCGCTCGAACAGGCTCTGCTTGACCGCCAGGTCCTCGGCCACCGCCTCGACGGCCAGGTCGACCCCGGCGAAGTCCTCCAGGGAGTCCGCCGCGGTGACCCGGGCCAGGATCTCCTCGCGGTTCTCCGCGGTCATCCGGCCGCGGTCCACCATGCGGGACAGGGACTTGCCGATCGCGGCCTTCGCCGCGACCGCCTTCTCCGGGCTGCGGGCGGCCAGGACGACGTCGAAGCCGGCCTGCGCGAAGACCTGGGCGATGCCGCAGGCCATGGTGCCCGAGCCGGCCACGCCGACCGAGGACACCGGGCGGCCCTCGCCCAGGTGCGCCCCGTCCAGCGGGGTCTGGGCGTCGCGGACCACGGCGGCGCTGCCCGGGGCCTCGTACGTGTAGAACCCGCGGCCCGCCTTGCGGCCGGTCAGGCCCGCCTCGGCGAGGTGGCCCAGGACCGGCGCCGGGGCGTGCAGCCGGTCGCCGGAGGCCGCGTACATGGCCTCCAGGACGGTGCGCGCGGTGTCCACGCCGATCAGGTCGAGCAGCGCGAGCGGGCCCATCGGCAGGCCGCAGCCCAGCCGCATCGCGGCGTCGATGTCCTCGCGGGAGGCGTACTTCGCCTCGTACATGGCGGCGGCCTGGTTGAGGTAGCCGAAGAGCAGGCCGTCGGCCACGAAGCCCGGGCGGTCGCCGGCCGTCACCGGCTCCTTGCCCAGCGCGCGGGCGAGCGCGGTGACCGCCTCCACGGCCGGCGGGGCGGTGAGGACCGAGGAGACCACCTCGACCAGCTTCATGGCCGGCGCGGGGTTGAAGAAGTGCAGACCCAGGACCCGCTCGGGGTGCTGCGACTCGGCGGCGAGCCGGGTCACGGAGAGGGCGTTGGTGCCGGTGGCCAGGATCGTGTCCGGGCGGACGATGGCGTCCAGCGAGGCGAAGACCTGCTGCTTGAGCGCGTAGTCCTCCGGCACGACCTCGATCACCAGGTCGGCGTGGGCGGCGGCCTGCAGGTCGCCGAAGGTGCGGAAGCGGGCCAGGACGTCCGACCGCTCCTGCTCGGTCATGCGCTCACGGGCCACCGAACGGGCCGTGGCGGCCTCCAGCGCGGCGACGGCGCCACGGGCGGCGGCCTCGCTGATGTCGATGCCGATGACCTCGTGACCGGCGCGGGTGAGCACCTCGGCGATGCCGGTGCCCATGGTGCCGAGGCCGACGACGGCCACGGTCTGCAGGGAGTTCGCGGAACTCGGGGAGGCGGACTGACTGGGCGGAGTGGACTGACGGTCCATCGCGGGACTCCAGTGAGGTGGAAGGTGACGACTGGAAGGGCGGCGCGGCGCACGCGGGTGGATGAGGGCACGCGGCGTGCGGCTGTGCGGCTGTGGTGCGTTGCGGGGCCGGCTGAGGGGAACGGCCGCACGGCACGCGCGGTGCGGCGTGCCAGGGCGGTGCTGCTGCCTGAGCTCGAAGAGATGTCCGGGCGTACGTGCTGCCCGTGAGGTGGTGCGAACGGCGCGGGCCCTGTCCCGGAGCCCTGCCGTGGAACCGGCGGTCGCGGGGGCGCTTCACGGAAGTCCCCGGACCGGCCGAACCGACCGAACACTTGGGGCGGCTGCGTCACCAGGCCGCGATCCAAGTCGGCGCACCTCTGTTCGGAGGTGCTGAGGCGACATTAACTCGCCGGTAGCTTGAGCGCCAGTGGGGCGGTCGGCCGGATCCGGTGTGATCTGCGCCGCGCCACCCCTACCCTGCTGCCCATGGCCGAGGCAGACGCGGGACCAGGCGGGGCGGGCACGGGAACGGGCGTGGCGGGCACGGGAACGGGGGAGGCGGGGACCGGCACGGAGGAGCGCGGGACCGCCACGCAGGAGTCGGGGCCCGGCGAGGGACGGACGGGGCCCGGGACGGAAGGGACGGGGTCCGGCGCAGGACGGACGGGGCCCGGGACGGAAGGGGCGGGGTCCGGCACGGAACGGACGGGGCCCGGCACGGAAGGGACAGGGCCCGACCCGGCGGAGGCGCGTCGCTTCGCCGAGCGGATCCGGGCCGAGGCGGGGGCGGCGTGCGAGCCGCTGCTGACCGCACCGCCGGAGGACCTGGCCCCCGTACTCACCGAGCTGGAGCAGCCCCTGTGGGCCCGGGAAGTGGCCGCCTTCCGGCTGGGCTGCGCGGGGGACCGGCGGGCCTTCGAGTCGCTCGTCCTGCTCCTCAACCACCGCGACCCGCCGCGCTGCGCGTCCGCCGCGCACGCCCTGGCCCGGCTGGGCGACCCGCGCACCGCCCGGGCCGCCGCGGCCCTGGCCACCAACCCGCTGCGCACCGCCTACGCCACCCACGCGGTACGGCTCCTCGCCGAGCTGCGGGCCACCGAGTCGGCACCGGCCCTGATCGCCACCCTGGACCGCCTGCTCTCGCCGCACGACCCGTACTGGCGGGTGGCCCTGGCCTGCGTCGAGGGCCTCGGCACCCTGGCCGACCCCCGCGCCCGCCCCTCCCTCACGGCGGCCCAGTCCCACCCCCGCCTGGCCGTGGCGGCCACGACGGCCCTCCGCCGCCTCCCCTGACCGACGGCCGGGGAGGCGCCGGGCCGGGTCCGTCAGGAGGCGACGACGGCGGTCGGCGCGCTGACCGCGGTCCCGCTGTGGTGCCCGGTGCGGAGGGCGGTCACCCTGACGGTGATCCGCTTGCCGCGCTGCGCGCTGCGCAGCACCAGGGTGGTGCCGGTCGCGCCGTCGATCGCCGTGCCGTCGGCGTACCACTGGTAGCGGTACGAGGTCGGCACGGGCGTCCACGTCCCGCGCGCGGCGGTGAGCGTCCGGCCCACCTTGGCGGTGCCGCCGACCGACGGCGCGGTCGTGGCCTTCGGCGCGACGCCCTTGCCCACGGCGGCCGTGGCCGCGGAGGTCGCCGACCGGCTCCCGTACTTCGCGCTGTGCGCCCGCACCGTGACGGTGACCTTCTTGCCGAGCGCGGACGCGGGCACCACCAGGCTCGACCCGGTGGCCCCGTCGATGGCGACCCCGTCGGCCTTCCACTGGTAGGTGTACGAGTCCGGCACCGGCGTCCAGACCCCGTGCGAAGCCGTCAGCTTCGCCCCGACCCGCGCGGTCCCGGTGATCGCGGGGGCGGTGGTGTTCTCGAGCGGGGAGGACGTGACGGTGAAGTAGCCCGCGCTGAAGCTCGCGAACCGCATGCCCCAGCTCCCGGTCGCGGCGCCCTTGAGGTCCAGGACCGCGGTGAGCGTCCTGCGGTCCTCGGAGACGTACACGTTGGTGGCCACGATCTCCTTGTCCGGTCGGGTGATGCGGAGCTGGTGGTCCATGTGCAGCGAGTTGCCCTTGACCGTAACGGTGACCTTGGTGCCGGTGATGCCTGTGGCAGGCGCCGCCGAGTCGAGCCGCAGCTGCTCGACGCCACAGATGCTCGTGCAGACGAGTTCAGCACGGTACGACGTCTTCGCGGCCTTCTCGGGCAGACCGAGCACGAAGAGTGAAGGCACGGCCTTGTCCGAGTACGGGCTGTCGACCGAGCAGCGGTACTCGGCACCGCCGGTGCCGGTGGAAAGGGTGCAGCCGTATCCGAGGTCAGGGCCGTACAGCGCGGGGACCCCGGTCTCCGCGGCGCCCGCGGTGTCACTGACCGGCACGTCGAAATGCGCGTTGTACGACGTGGGCAGGGCCAGGCAGACGGAAGTGTGCTCCTCGTCCAGCGAGCCGGTCATCGGACCGTAGCCGTAATTGACGTTCGCGACACTCCTGCACTCGGCCGCCGGTCCGGCCGCCGTCGCGATGCGCTGAGCATCGAAACGGTAGGTCTCCGCTGCCTTGAGCCAGTACGGGACGTAGACCAGCACCTGGTAGCGGGTGAAGCCGCTGACCGCGCACGAGGCGTTCCGAGGGCAGCGGAGCGGGGTCCCGTCGGCACCGAACACGAACATGTTCGCGGTGCCCAGGGGGTCGCGGACGTTGATGTGGAGTACGTCCGCGGCGTCCGAGGCCGTCACCTGGCGGCACTTGTAGAGGCCGGCCGCGGCCAGGGTGCCGCCCTTCGATGGCCCGCCGACGGCGGTGGGAGCGGTGGCCGTGCAGCCCTTCGCCGCCTCCGTCACGTCGCGGCGGACCAGACTGTACGTCGCGGCCGCGTCGCTTCCGATGACCAGCACCATGTGGCGGACGCCGGCAGCCAGGTTGCAGGTCGTGGCCGAGGGGAGCTGCTGGCCGCCGGCCGAGCAGGCGGTCGTGCCGTCCGGACGGATGACCGAGAACTGGGCGCCGAGTCCGCCGGACAGGCCCCGCAGCTGCATCTGCTCGACACGAGGGCGCTCATCGGCGGGAATGTCGAAGCAGTGGGTGAAGACGCCCGAGCCGGTGGCGAACAAGGCCGCAGGGCTGGTGGACGTGAAGTCGCCTGCCGGGATGGCTGGGCAGTCCTGCTCGTCGGTGCGGTGGAGGGCGAGCGCGTACGCCCCGGTGCCCTCGTCGGTCCCCGGCGTGACCTGAGCCCGGAAAGGTCCCGCACCGGTCAGCAGGCAGGTGCCCGAGCTCAGGGTCCGCCAGTCACAGAGCTGCGTCCCGGCCGCGTCGACGACGACGGTCTCCGGCCTCGGCGCGGGGCGGTCGTACGGCTGGCGTACGGCCAACCGGGCGCCGGCAGGCAGCGGTAGGACAAGACAGTCGGCCTTGTCCGTCTCGGTGAAGACGCCCCGGTAGGTGCCCAGCGCGACGGCCTCACAGTCCCCGGCCTCTTCGCCCGGGGCGGCCCAGGCCGGGGCGGTGGGCAGCAGCAGGGACAGCAGGACCGACAGGGCGAGGACGAGTCTGGCGTACGGCGTCGGGTACGCGCGCGGACGCGCGGTGTGTGGCATGCCGATCCCCCCGGATCGTTTCTGGTGTGGCCGCGCGCCGGCGCAAGGGCGGGGCGGCGGGCGGCGGGTGCGGTGCATGATCGCACACGCGATCGCCCGGGGGCACCGGCATTCCGGGTTGCGGGAGTCAGGCCTCCCGCACCACCGCGAAGGCCTCTATTTCGACCAGGAGCTCCGGGCGGAAGAGGGCGCTGACCTGGACCGCCGAGCTGGCCGGGTAGCGGTCGGGGGCGATGAACCCGTCGCGGGCCGCGCGGACGGCCGGGAGGTGGGCGATGTCCGTCACGAAGTACGTCAGCTTCACCACGTCGTCGAAGGTCGCCCCCGCCGCCGCGAGGCAGCGGCGGAGGTTCTCGAAGACCTGGCGGGTCTGGGCGCCGGCGTCGCCCGCGCCCACCACCTCGCCCTTCTCGTCCAGCGCGCACTGGCCCGAGACCGCGACGAAGCGGCCGGTGCCCCAGACGGTGTGGCTGTAGCCGGTGCCGGGGGCCATGCCCTCGGGGGCCGGTACGCGGGTGATGTGGCTGTGGCTGTCGCCGGATGTGCGGCTCGTCGTGGTCATGGGTGACATCCCATCATCCGGCTGCGGGGGAGGCCCCAGGGGCCGCCCCCGTCCGTACGCGCCGCGCAGCGGACCGTCAGCCGCGGAAGCCCAGGAGGCCGTGGAGCGCGGTGCCGTGGGCGGCGGGGGCCGCGGCGCGGGTGGCCGGGGCCGGCTTCGGTTCCGGCTGGGCCGGGCACGTGGCGTCCGCCGGGCCCGCCTCGCGCGCACCGTAGTGCGCGTCCGCCTCGCGGGTGCCGGCCGCCGCCGCCCTCGGCACGGTGCCGTCCGTCAGGTACGCGACCAGGTGGCGGTCCAGGCAGGCGTTGCCGCTGAGGGAGATGCCGTGGTTGCCGCCGCCCTCCTCCACCACCAGTGCCGAGCCCGCCAGCCGCTGCCGCATCGCCACCGCCCCCGAGTACGGCGTCGCCGCGTCCTCCGTGGCCTGGAGGAGCAGGGCAGGCGGCAGCTCCGCGTTCGTGACGTCCGGCAGCTCCAGCGGCGCGGTGTTCCAGAACGCGCAGGGGGCGTTGTACCAGGCGTTGTTCCAGGTCATGAAGGGCGCCTTGGCGTGCGTGCGCCACATGTCCCGCCGCCACTCGCTCCACTTGCGGGGCCAGGCCGAGTCACGGCACTGCACGGCGCTGTACACGCTGTAGCTGTTGCCCGCGGCCGGGTCCACCGCGCCGAAGCGCTCGTACGCGGCCACCAGCGGCTTGGCGTCCCGGTCGCGCACGTATGCGGAGAAGGCCTCCGCCAGGTTCGGCCAGTAGCCGTTGAAGTAGCCGCCCGGCAGGTAGGTGTCCTCCAGCTCCGACGGGCCCACCTTGCCCCCGGCCGGCTCGGTGCGCAGCGCGGTCCGCATTCCGTACCAGGCCCGCTCGACCGCCGCCGGGTCCGTGCCGAGGCCGTACCGGTCGTCGTACTTCGCCACCCACGCCAGGAAGGACTTGTGCCGGGCGTCGAAGGCCAGGTCCTGGGCCAGGTTGTCCTCGTACCAGACACCCCCCGGGTCCACCACCGAGTCCAGCACCAGCCGCTGCACCCGCTCCGGGAACAGCCTGGCGTAGACCGCGCCGAGGAAGGTGCCGTACGAGTAGCCGAAGTACGAGATCCGCTCCGCGCCCAGCGCCCGGCGCACCAGGTCCATGTCGCGGGCGGCGCTCACCGTCCCGATGTGCGGCAGCACGTCGCCGTGCTTCTCCTGGCACTCGCGGGCGAAGGCGGCGGCGCGGTCCAGGTTGGCCCGCTCGTCCGCCGCCGTGAGCGGTACGGAGTCCGGGCGGACCGGCGCGAAGTGCCCCTGGCCGCAGTTGAGCGCGGGCTGGCTCTGGCCCACGCCGCGCGGGTCGAAGCCGATCACGTCGTAGCTCTCGGCCACGGCCTTGGGCAGCGCCGACGCGACGAAGCCGGCCAGGGTCCGGCCGCTGCCGCCCGGTCCGCCCGGGTTGACCAGCAGCGGGCCCCGGGAGGTCTTGCCGGTGTGCGGGACCCGGGTCAGGGCGAGTGTGATCAGGCGGCCCGCGGGCTGCGCGTGGTCCAGCGGCACGCCCAGGGTGGCGCACTGGAGGGTCGGGTAGCGGGCGGTCGCACAGCTCTTCCAGGCCAGGGCCTCCGCCTTGGGGACGGGACTGGCCCCGGCCGGCGGGACGGCCGCCGCCACCGTGGCGCTCAGCACGGTGGCGAGGGACATCAGGACTGCTGCGCGCTTCTTCATGGGGCCTCCCGAGCCGCTGGGTCTGGGCGGAATCGTCGCGGAATCGTCCCTGATATTCCGGCCGGAAGGCGTGACTGTGCTGACTATTGGCCCGATTTGATGATGCTTCAGAGTATTCGTATGGAGATCGCGGCCCCTAGAGGAGTGTGAGCTGGGTGGGTTCGGCCGCCTCGCGGGCGGGCGCGGGCGGCGGGGGCGCGATCCGCCGGGCGGCGCCCCGCCGGGCCGGCCCGATGCCGAATTCCGCGGCCAGTTCGTGCACTTGGCGGGTGATCCGGCGCTGGTACCAGGTGGGTGCGTAGGCGCCGCCCGCGTACAGCTGTTCGTACGCGCGGACCAGGCCCGGGTGGTGGGCGGCGAGCCACGACATGAACCACTCCCGCGCCCCCGGCCGCAGATGGAGTACCAGGGGTGTCACGGACTCGGCGCCCGATTCGGCGATCGACCGCACGGTGCGGCGCAGCTGCTCGGGGGAGTCGCCGAGGAAGGGGATCACCGGCGCCATCAGCACCCCGACGCCGATCCCGTGCGCGGTCAGGGTGCGTACGGCGGCCAGCCGGGCCTCGGGCGAGGGCGTGCCCGGCTCCACGGTGCGCCACAGGCCCGCGTCGGTGAAGCCGACCGAGACGGACACCCCGACGTCCGTGACCTCGGCCGCCTGCCGCAGCAGCGGGAGGTCGCGCAGGATCAGGGTGCCCTTGGTGAGGATCGAGAAGGGGTTCGCGTAGTCCCGCAGGGCCTCGATGATGCCCGGCATCAGGCGGTAACGGCCCTCGGCCCGCTGGTAGCAGTCGACGTTGGTGCCCATGGCGATGTGCGCGCCGGTCCAGCGGCGCGCGCCGAGCTCCCGGCGCAGCACCTCGGGGGCGTTCGTCTTGACCACGATCTGGGAATCGAAGCCGAGGCCGGTGTCGAGGTCGAGGTAGGCGTGCGTCTTGCGCGCGAAGCAGTACACGCAGGCGTGGGAACAGCCGCGGTACGGGTTGACCGTCCATTCGAACGGCATCCGCGAGGCGCCCGGCACCCTGTTGACGACCGACCGGGCCCGCACCTCGTGGAAGGTGATCCCGCGGAACTCGGGGGTGTCGAACGTACGGGTGACCACCTCGGCCGTCCCGAAGAGCGCGGCCGGCGGGCCGGCGGGCGGGCCGCCGGCGGGTGCGGGCGCAGGTGCGGAACCGGGTGCGGGTGGAGGTACGGAACCGGGTGCAGGGGCGGAACCGTGTGCGGGCGCGGAACCGGGTGCGGGCGCGGGTGCCGGCATGGAGCCGGGTGCGGGTGCGGGTGCGGGTGCGGGCCCGGCGGTCCCGGACCCCGCCGGCGGGGGCGCGACCGGCCGCGCCGCCGGCTCCGCGGTGCGGTCGTCCGCCGTGTCGCGCGAGTGCGCGAGATGGTCCCAGCGCATGGCGCCTCCCTCGGGTAGCTCGGGGCGAGAATAGAACAAGTGTTCCCATGATCGTGCGCGTCCGCATCCCGGCGGGCATCCGGCCAGGCCCCGGGCACGCGCGCCCCGTACCGCCCGCCGGCCAGACGGGGCACCGCCGACCCCGATTTGGCCGCCCCCAGCCGAGGTGGTTGGCTTGCCGCCGACGCGAAGTCGATCGATCACCACTGCTGCACGACTGCTGGAGGAACAGGTATGGCGCAGGTCGAGGCCACCACGGAGCGGATCATCCAGGCCGACGCGGACACCGTGTTCGACGCGCTGGCCGACTACACCGGCACCCGCTCCAAGCTCCTCCCGGAGCACTTCAGCGAGTACGAGGTGCGCGAGGGCGGCGACGGCGAGGGCACCCTGGTCCACTGGAAGCTCCAGGCCACCAGCAAGCGCGTGCGCGACTGCCTGCTGGAGGTCACCGAGCCCACCGACGGCCAGCTCGTCGAGAAGGACCGCAACTCCTCGATGGTCACCACCTGGACCGTCACCCCGGCCGGCGAGGGCACCTCCCGCGCCGTGGTCACCACCGTCTGGAACGGCGCCGGCGGCATCGGCGGCTTCTTCGAGCGGACCTTCGCCCCCAAGGGCCTGGGCCGGATCTACGACGCCGTGCTCGCCAACCTCGCCCAGGAGACCGAGAAGGCCTGAACCCCGACCCCGACCCCGCCCCCGGGGCCGGGCCCGCCGCGCGACCACGACCGCGCCGCACCGGCCCCGCCGTGTGACCGCGCGCCGGCGCGTTGACGCCGCCCCGGCTCACCGGATCGGGTGGTAGGCGCGGCCCGTCGGGACCTTTCGTCCCGACGGGCCGCCGTCGTTCCCTGGGCCCCCGCAAAGGCCCTGGATACGCTGGGGGACCGGCGCCCAGCGCGGTCACCCCCGTGTCGGGCGCCCCGGGCGGCGACCCCGCCCGCGCCACCAGCCGCGACCCACCGGGGGCACGATGAAGATCCTCATCTCCGCCGACATGGAAGGCGCCACCGGCGTCACCTGGCCCGCCGACGTGCTCCCGGGCACCCCGCAGTGGGAACGCTGCCGGGCCCTGTTCACCTCCGACGTGAACGCCGCCGCCCTCGGCTTCTTCGACGGCGGCGCCGACGAGGTCCTCGTGAACGAGGCCCACTCGACCATGCGCAACCTGCTCCTCGAACGCCTCGACGAGCGGATCCAGATGCTCACCGGCCGCCACAAGTCCCTCTCGATGGTCGAGGGCGTCCAGCACGGCGACGTCGACGGCATCGCCTTCGTCGGCTACCACACCGGCGCCGGCACCGAGGGCGTCCTCGCCCACACCTACCTCGCCAACTCCATCACCGGCGTCTGGGTCGACGGCGTCCGCGCGAGCGAGGGCCGGCTCAACTCCCTGGTCGTCGCCGAGTACGGGGTCCCCGTCGTGCTGGTCACCGGTGACGACCTCACCTGTGCCGACGCGCTCCACTACGCACCGGGCGCCCGTACCGTCGCCGTCAAGGACCACGTCTCCCGGTACGCCGCCGTCTGCCGCACCCCCGCCCGCACCGCCGCCGACATCCGGTCCGCCGCCAAGGAGGCCACGGCCCTGGCCGTGCGTCACGACCCGCGCGCGGACGGCCCCTTCACCGTCGAGGTCGAGTTCGACGCGGAGCACCTGTCCGCCGCCGCGACCGTCGTCCCCGGCGTGGCGCGGGCCGGCGAGCGCCGGATCGCGTACACCAGCGGGACGATGTACGAGGGGATTCGCACGTTCAAGGCCGTCACGACGATCGTCTCGGCCGCGGTGGAGGAGCAGTATGGCTGACATGAACCCCGCACAGCAGCCCGGCGGGCCCGCCGGAGACCCCGGCCCCGTCGACGAGCGTGCCCTGGCCGAAGTCGTCGAGTTCACCTCCGGTCTCATCCGCATCGACACCACCAACCGCGGCGGCGGCGACTGCCGCGAGCGCCCGGCCGCCGAGTACGCCGCCGAGCGCCTCGCCGGCGCCGGCCTCGAACCGGTCCTGCTGGAGCGCACCCCGGGCCGCACCAACGTGGTCGCCCGCCTCGCCGGCACCGACCCGGACGCCCCCGCCCTGCTCGTCCACGGCCACCTGGACGTCGTACCGGCCGAGGCCGCCGACTGGGCCGTGGACCCGTTCTCCGGCGAGGTCAGGGACGGGGTGGTCTGGGGCCGCGGCGCCGTCGACATGAAGAACATGGACGCGATGGTCCTGGCCGTCGTCCGGGCCTGGGCGCGGGCCGGGGTCCGGCCCCGCCGCGACCTCGTCATCGCCTTCACCGCCGACGAGGAGGACAGCGCCGTCGACGGCTCCGGCTTCCTCGCCGACCACCACCCCGGCCTCTTCGAGGGCTGTACGGAGGGCCTCAGCGAGTCGGGCGCCTTCACCCTGCACACCGGCGACGGCCTGTCCCTCTACCCGATCGCCGCCGGCGAGCGCGGCACCGCCTGGCTGAAGCTCACCGCGCACGGCACCGCGGGCCACGGCTCCAAGCCCAACCGCGCCAACGCCGTCAGCCGCCTCGCGGCCGCCGTCACCCGCATCGGCGACCACGAGTGGCCGGTCCGGCCGACCGCCACCGTACGCGCCGCCCTCGCCGAACTCGCCGCGCTGTACGGCGTGGACGCCGACCCGCACGCCCCCGGCTTCGACCCCGAAACCCTCCTCGGCAAGCTCGGCCCCGAGGCCGCCGCCCTGGTGTCCGCCACCCTCCGCAACAGCGCCAACCCGACCATGCTCCAGGCCGGCTACAAGCTCAACGTCATCCCCGGCACCGCCACCGCCTACGTCGACGGCCGCGTCCTGCCCGGCGGCGAGGACGAGTTCCGCACCACCCTCGACCGGCTCACCGGCCCCGACGTGGACTGGGAGTTCCACCACCGCGAGGTGCCCCTCGAAGCGCCCGTCGACTCGCCCACGTACGCCGCCCTGCGCGCCGCCGTCGAGCGCTTCGACCCGGACGCCCGCGTCGTGCCCTTCTGCATGGCCGGCGGCACCGACGCCAAGCAGTTCTCCCGTCTGGGCATCACCGGCTACGGCTTCTCCCCGCTGAAGCTGCCGCCCGGCTTCGACTACTGGTCGCTCTTCCACGGCGTCGACGAGCGCGTCCCCGTGGAGGCCCTGCACTTCGGCGTCCGGGTCCTCGACCACGCGCTGCGCTCGCTGTAACGCCCCCGCCCGGCTGGAGAGAGACGTACACGACATGGTGCCCACCGGACCGTACGGCGGCTGGCCCTCGCCCATCGACGCCGCACTCGCCGCCTCCCACGACGGCCGCCCCGAATACCTCGGGACGGTCGGCGACGAGGTGTGGTGGACGGCGCCCAGGCCCGCCGAGCAGGGCCGCCGCGCCCTGGTGCGCCGCCGCGTCGGCCCCCTCGGCACCGCCGTCGAGGAGTCGGTGCTCCCGCCGCCGTGGAACGTCCGCAGCCGGGTCGTCGAGTACGGCGGGTCCCCCTGGGCCGCCGTGCCCCGCCCGGCCGGCGGCCCCCTCGTGGTCTTCGTCCACTTCGCCGACCAGCGGCTGTACGCGTACGAGCCCGACGCCCCCGGCGGCGCCCCGCCCCGCCCGCTGACCCCCCTCTCGTCCGTCGGCCGCGGGCTGCGCTGGGCCGACCCGGTGCTCCGGCCGGAGCACGGCGAGGTGTGGTGCGTGCTGGAGGAGTTCACCGGACCCGGGCCCACCGAGGTGCGCCGGGTGCTCGCGGCCGTACCGGTGGACGGCTCCGCCGCGGCCGACCGCACCGCCGTACGCGAACTCACCGACGGCAGGCACCGGTTCACCACCGGGCCCCGGATCGCGCCGGACGGGCGACGGGCCGCCTGGCTGGTCTGGGACCACCCCCGGATGCCCTGGGACGGCAGCGAGCTGCAGGTCGCCGAGGTCACCGGGACCGGCGCGCTGACCCGCGTGCGCACCGTGCTCGGCGGCCCCGAGGAGTCCGTGGCACAGGCCGACTGGGCCGCCGACGGCACCCTCCTCGCCGTCAGCGACCGCGGCGGCTGGTGGAACCCCTACCGGGTGGACCCCGACGCCCCCGAGGGCTCGGGCGGCAAGGCCGTCAACCTCTGCCCGCGGGACGAGGAGTTCGGCGGGGCGCTGTGGAAGACGGGGCTGCGCTGGTTCGCCCCGCTCGGGGGCGGCCTGATCGCCGTCCTGCACGGCCGGGGCTCCTCCGTGCTCGGCGTCCTCGACCCCGAGACCGGGGACCTCGTCGACGCCGCCGGCCCCTGGACCTCCTGGTGCCCCACCCTCGCCGCGCACGGCACCCGGGTCGTCGGCGTCGCCGCCAGCCCGCGCAGCGGCTACGAAGTGGTCGAGCTCGACACCTCCACCGGCCGCACCCGCGTGATCGGCGCCCGCGCCACCGACCCCGTCGACCCCGCCTACTACCCGGAACCGCAGAGCCGCACCTTCACCGGGCCCGACAACCGCGAGATCCACGCCCACGTCTACCCGCCCCACAACCCCGGCCGAGCCGCGCCCGCCGACGAACTGCCGCCCTACGTGGTGTGGGCGCACGGCGGCCCGACCGACCATGTCGAGCCCGTACTCGACCTGCACATCGCCTACTTCACCTCGCGCGGCATCGGCGTGGCCGAGGTCAACTACGGCGGCTCCACCGGCTACGGGCGGGCCTACCGCGAACGGCTGCGCGAGCAGTGGGGCGTGGTCGACGTGGAGGACTGCGCCGCCGTCGCCCGCGCGCTGGCCGCCGAGGGCACCGCCGACCCGGCCCGGCTCGCCATCCGCGGCGGCAGCGCCGGCGGCTGGACCGCCGCCGCCTCCCTGGCCGCCACCGACGTGTACGCCTGCGGCACGATCAAGTACCCGGTGCTCGACCTCGTCGGCATCGCCGACGAGACCCACGACCTGGAGTCCCAGTACCTCACCGGGCTCGCCGGACCGCCCGAGACCCTCGCCGTGCGCTGCCGGGAACGCTCCCCGCTGGCCCGCGCCGACCGCATCCGGGTGCCCTTCCTGCTGCTCCAGGGACTCGACGACGCCGTCTGCCCGCCCGTACAGGCCGAGCGCTTCCTCGCCCGGATGCACGGCCGGCAGGTGCCGCACGCCTACCTCGCCTTCGAGGGGGAGGGCCACGGCTTCCGGCGGGCCGAGACCATGGTGCGCGCCCTGGAGGCCGAACTCTCCCTGTACGCGCAGGTCTTCGGCATCGACCGGGACGACGTCCCCCCGCTGGAGCTCGGCACGTGAGCGGTGGGAACGACCGCAGGGGCGATCAGGAGGACGGCCGTTGGACCGACGGCGGGGCCAACGGCGGGGTCGACGGCGGGAATGACGGCGCCAAGGTCCTCGCCGAAGGGCCGCGCGTGGTGCTCCGCCCCTACCGGCTCGACGACGGGCCCGAGTTCACCGCGCGGGTGCGCGAGAGCCGGGACCTGCACCGCCCGTGGCTCTTCCCGCCGGAGACCCCGGAGGCGTACGAGCCGTACGCCACCCGGATGATCGAGGACGACACCCGGGCCGGGTTCCTCGTGTGCGACCGGGTGGCCGGGACGGACGGCGCCGCGGCCGCCGGCCCCATCGCCGGCTTCGTCAACGTCAACAACATCGTGCGCGGCGGCTTCCAGTGCGGTGCGCTCGGCTACGGCGCCTTCGCGCACGCCGCCGGCCGGGGGCTGTTCGCAGAAGCCATGGACCTCGTCGTCGGCTACGCCTTCGGGCCGCTCGGGCTGCACCGGCTGGAGGCCAACATCCAGCCCGGCAACGCCCCTTCGATCGCCCTGGTGCGCGGCCGCGGCTTCCGGCTGGAGGGGTTCTCGCCCGATTTCCTGCGCATCGACGGCGAGTGGCGCGACCACGAACGCTGGGCCCTCACCCGGGAGATGACCGGAGCGGGGTGAGCGGCCGGCGTCCGGACCGGTCCCTGCCTGCACCCCGCCCGGTCGCTGCCGGCACCCCGCCCGGTCCCGCCCGCACTCCGCCGGCGCCGGCCCGCCGCCGCTGGTCCGTACCTGTGCCCGGTTTTGCCCAATCCTTGCGTGATGATCCCCTGGTGGCGTCGCCACGGGGCGTGTTCGATGAACTCCGGGGGGTGCGCCGGCGTGTGGCGTGCCGCACACGAAGGTGGGGTTTCCTTGGCCACGACCGTCCGACGTGCCGTACTGACGCTGCCCGCGGCCCCGCTGGGGCCGGAGAACCCGCTGCCCGCGCTGCGGACCCTCGACGAGGCGCACGTCCTCGACGAGCGCTCCCGCGACGGGCTGCCGCGCGACATGGCCCGCCAGATCGGGTACGCCCCGCTGCGCGGTGTCCTGCCGGCGCGCATCCTCGACGGGTACGGACGCGAGCGGTCGGAGCGGGAGTTCGAGGCGGTCGTCATCGAGAACTCCCGGCTGCGGGCCACCGTGCTGCCCGAACTCGGCGGGCGCGTCCACTCCCTGACCGAGAAGACCCCCGACGGCGCCGAACGGGAACTGCTGTACCGCAACCCGGTGTTCCAGCCCGCCGCCTTCGCGCTCAACGGGGCCTGGTTCTCCGGCGGCATCGAGTGGAACATCGGCGCCACCGGCCACACCACGCTGTCCTGCGCGACCCTCCACACCGCGCTGGTCCCGGCCCCCGACGGCGGCACGATGCTCCGCATGTGGGAGTGGGAGCGGCTGCGCGACCTGCCCTTCCAGGTGGACCTCTGGCTCCCCGAGGACTCCGCCTTCCTCTACGCCGGGGTCCGGGTGCGCAACCCGCACGAGCACCCGGCCCCCGTGTACTGGTGGTCCAACATCGCCGTGCCCGAGCACGAGGGCACCCGCGTCCTCGCCCCCGCCGACGAGGCCTGGCGGTTCGGCTACGAGCGCACCCTGAGCCGCACCCCCGTCCCGGAGTGGGAGGGCGCGGACCGCACGTACCCGCTGCGCGGCGAGTACCCCGCCGACTACTTCTACGAGCTCCCCGACGGCACCCGCCCCTGGATCGCGGCCCTCGGCGAGGACGGCCGGGGCCTGGTGCAGACCTCCACCGCCGCGCTGCGCGGCCGCAAGCTGTTCGTCTGGGGCTCGGGCACGGGCGGCCGGCGCTGGCAGGAATGGCTCACCGAGCCCGGCACGGGCGGCTACGCCGAGATCCAGGCCGGCCTGGCCCGTACCCAGCTGGAGCACGTGAAGCTGGCCGCCGGGGGCGAGTTCAGCTGGCTGGAGGCGTACGGGCCGCTCGCCGCCGACCCGGGCGCGGTGCACGGCGACGACTGGGCCCTGGCCCGCGAGGAGGCCGGCGCCCGGCTGGCCGCGGCGCTGCCCCGGGCGGCGGTCGACGCGGCGTACGAGGCCTGGCGCCCGTACGCCGACCACGAGCCGGGGGAGCGCTGGGTGACCGGCTCCGGCTGGGGCGCGCTGGAGGTGGTGCGCGGCGGCCTGAAACTGCCCGGCACGCCCTTCGAGGAGACCGGCCTGGGCGAGCAGCAGACGCCCTGGCTGGAACTGCTGCGCACCGGCGCCTTCCCGGCGCCGCGGCGGGTGGTGCCGCCCGGCCCGAGCCTGGTCGCCCCGCACTGGCGGGACATGCTGGAGACCGCCCCGGCCGACCCGCTCACCGAGTACCACCTCGGGGTGGCCCAGTGGCACGCCGGGGACGTGGCGCAGGCGGTGCGCAGCTGGGAGCGCGGGCTGGAGCTGGCGCCCTCCCGCTGGCCGCTGCTGCGCTGCCTGGCGGTGGCCGACGAACTGGCCGGGGACGCGGAGCGGGCCGCCGACCGGTACGCCGAGGCCTTCGAGGACCTGTGCGAGGAGTGCCGGGGCGGCGAGGCGTGGACCGCGGCGCTGACGGCGCTGGGCCGGGAGGCGCTGGCGGCCCTGCTCGCCGCCGCGCGGCCGGAGGGGGCGCGGGCCGTGTGGGAGCGGCTGCCGCCCGCGATCCGTGCCCGCGGGCGGTTCCGGCTGCTGGAGTCCCGGCTGCTGCTGGCGGAGGGCGACATCGAGGGCGCCCGCGCCGTCTTCGACGCGGGCTTCGAGGTGGCCGACCTGCGCGAGGGCGACACCGCCGTGTCCGACCAGTGGTCCCGGCTCACCGACGCCCCGGTCCCGGCCCGTTACGACTTCCGGATGCGCCCCTGAGGGGGCGGTGCGGCGGCCGCCCGCGCCGGGCCCCGGGTCACACCCGGCAGAGGACCTCGCCGTTCAGGACCGAGAACCAGGCGTCGGGCGACGCGGTCCACTCGTGCCACGCGGCGGCGACCTCCTCCAGGCCCTCCCGGGTGGTGTGGCCGCCGGCGACCGCCAGTTCCGCGTACGACGAGGCGGTCGTCCGGTCCGCCCACAGCCCGCTCCACCAGGCCCGCTCCTCCGGCGTGGCGTAGCACCACGCGGTGGCCGAGGCCCTGATGTCCGCGTCCGCGAAGCCGGCCGCCCGCGCCCACCCCAGCAGCCGCCGCCCGGCGTCGGGCTCGCCGCCGTTGGCCCGCGCCACCCGGTCGTACAGCCGCTGCCACCCCACCAGCCCCGGCACCTCGGGGAACCAGGTCATGGCCGCGTAGTCCGCGTCCCGTGCCGCGACGACCCCGCCTGGGCGGCAGACCCGGCGCATCTCCCGCAGCGCCCCCACCGGGTCGGACACGTGCTGCAGCACCTGGTGGGCGTGGACCACGTCGAAGCTGTCGTCCGGGAAGTCCAGCGCGTGCACGTCGGCCGTCGCGAACTCCACGTTCGTCAGGCCCCGTTCGGCCGCGAACGCCCGGGCGGAGTCCAGTACGCCCTCAGCGGCGTCCACCGCCGTGACCCGTCCCGGCGCCACCAGCTCCGCCAGGTCCGCGGTGATCGTGCCCGGCCCGCAGCCGACGTCCAGCACGGCCAGGCCCGGCCGCAGCTCCCCGATCAGATAGGCGGCCGAATTGGCGGCGGTGCGCCAGCGGTGCGAGCGCAGCACCGACTCGTGGTGGCCGTGCGTGTAGGTGGCGGACTCTGCGGCGCCCCGATGCGGCGTGCTGGCGGGCATGGCGGCAACTCCCTTGTTCCTCCGTGCTTTCCCGGTCGCTCACCACCGTAGAGGATCATGTCGCACTCTGAGATATGTGTTTTGCCATGTGGACACGAGTCAAGCAGGGCAAGGGGCTTGGCGGGACCGGTGGCAGGGTTCTGGCGGGCCGAGGACAGTGGGCGAAGGAGGGGGCGCAAGGGAGAGGGACGGGAGAGGACGGTGGCCGTGATGGCCGAACCCCTGCTGGACCGGCACGCCGATGCCCTGGAGCTCTTCGGCGGACTCGTGCACGCCGTGCGTCCCGATCAGTGGGACGCGTCCACGCCCTGCACCGAGTGGACCGTGCGCGACCTGGTCAACCACGTCACCGGCGAGCAACTGTGGATCCCGCCGCTGGTCTCCGAGGGCCGTACCGTCGCCGACGTCGGCGACGCCCTCTCCGGCGACCTGCTCGGCGACGACCCGGCCGCCGCCTGGGACCGCGCCGCCGAGGGCGCCTCCGCCGCCCTCGCCGAACCCGGCGCCCTGGAGCGCACCGTGCAACTGTCGTACGGGCCGGCCAAGGGGGCCGCCTACTGCTCCGAGCTGACCGCGGACACCGTGGTGCACGCCTGGGACCTCGCCCGGGGCATCGGGGCCGACGACCGGCTCCCGGTCGACCTGGTCGAGTTCTCCCTCAAGGAGGTCATGCCGTACGCCGGCACCCTCGCCGACAGCGGGATGTACGCCCCGCCCGTGGACATCCCCCCGGGCGCCGACGCGCAGACCCGGCTGCTGGCGCTGCTGGGCCGCAAGGCCTGAGGCGTCCCGGCCCCCGGCGCCGCCCCGCGTCCCCGCGCCTGACCCGGTTTCTCGAATAAAGGGGCAGAACCGGGCAAACCTCCGTATAAAGGTGGGCGGAGGACGAGGCGCGAGGACCAGGCGTGGAGACCAGGCGCGACGACGCGGAAGGGGCGGTGACGGTCATGCGGCGGACGGCGGCGGAAGGCCGAGGCCCCGTCCGGTACGGGCCGCCCGCCCCCGAACCCGGCCTGCCGGCCCTCCCCGAGCTGACCGCGGTCCTGGCCGCCGCCGCGGACCGCTCCGCGCCCGAACCGCCGGGCGGCGGCGAGCCCGTACGGGAGGCCGCGCGCGGGTACTGGGAGCGCCGCGGCCTCTCCGCGGGCCCGGACCGGGTGGCCGCCGCGCCCGGCGCGCCCGCACTGCTGCTCGCGCTGCTCGGGGCGTACGGCGGCGACGTGCTGATGCCCCGCCCCTGTCCCGCCTGGTGGACCCCGCAGGTCCGGCTGCTGGGACGGCGGGCGTACCACGTGCCCACCCCCGCCGAATGCGGGGGAGTCCCCGACCCGTATGCGCTGCTGGAGACCGTACGCCGGGTCCGCGCCGAGGGCGGCGACCCCCGGCTGGTGATGCTGTCCGTGGCCGACGACCCCACCGCCACCGTCGCCCCGCCCGAGGTGCTCCGCGAGGCCTGCGAGGCGGCCGTCTCCGAAGGGCTCCACCTGCTCAGCGACGAGACCTGGCGCGACACCCTGCACCGCCCGCAGGAGACCGTGCTGTTCAGCCCCGCCGAGATGTGCCCCGAGCAGGTCACCGTACTGACCGACCTCGGCGGATCCCTGCTGCCGCCCGGCTGGCCCGCCGCCCTCGCCCGCTTCCCCGGCACCCCCCAGGGCGCCCGGCTGCGGGCCCGCACCCTCGACCGGCTCACGGCCACCGGCGCCTTCCTCGCCGCACCCGTCGCCGCGGCCGCCGCCCACGCCCTCACCGAACCCGAGGCCGTCGCCTCCCGCGCCCGCCGGGCGGCCACCCTGCACGGCCACGTCGCCACCGCCCTGCACGCCGCCCTGCTGCGGGCCGGCGCCCTCGCCCGGCCCCCGCAGGCGGGCCGCCACCTCTACGCCGACCTCACCCCGCTACGGCCGGGACTCGCCCGGCACGGCATCGGCGACGCCATGGAACTGGAGGACCACCTCGGCACCCGCCTCGGCACCCCCACCCCCGGCGGCCAGCGCTTCGGCGACGACCTCGGCGCCCCCCGCGTCCGGCTGGCCACCGGCCCGCTGCTCGGCGCCACCGAGGAGGAGCGGCTCGCCGCCCTCGCCGCCCCCGACCCGCTGGCCGTGCCCCATGTGGCACGCGCCCTGAGCACCTTCGGATCGGTGCTCGCCGAACTGGAGTGACGGCACGGACCGGCGGCGCAGCGCCCCGTGACTCGCCAGGAACCGCCCGCGAATGGAGTCGCACCGATGACGGAACAGACGGAACGGACCGTGCGGGCCACCCCGCCCGCGCGCCCGGCGCAGCCCGTCCGCCCGGCGCCCGGAGTCCGCCCGCTCGGCGAACCCCGCACCTGGCCCCGGTCCTTCGCCGACCGCCTCACCGCACCCCTGCCCGGCGTGCGGGGCTTCGCCCGGCTGGCCCGCGAGGGCGCGTTCCGGCCCACCGCCGAGGCCCTCAGCGGCATCCCCGACCTGCCCTTCGCCCCGGAGCCGCTGCCCCCCGCCGGCACCGGCACGGTCACCGTCACCTGGGCCGGCCACGCGAGCTGGGTGATCAGGACCGGCGGCCTGACCGTGCTCACCGACCCGGTGTGGTCCCGCCGCATCCTCGGCACCCCCGCCCGGATGACCCCCGTCGGCGTCCGCTGGGAGGACCTGCCGCCGGTGGACGCGGTGGTGATCAGCCACAACCACTACGACCACCTCGACGTCCCCACCCTGCGCCGGCTGCCGCGCGACACCCACCTGTTCGTCCCGGCCGGCCTCGCCCGCTGGTGCCGGCGCCGAGGGTTCACCCGGGTCACCGAGCTGGACTGGTGGGAGGCCGTCGAACTCGACGGCGTGCGCTTCGACTTCGTACCGGCGCACCACTGGTCCAAACGCACCCTGTTCGACACCTGCCGCACCCTGTGGGGCGGCTGGGTGCTCACCGACACGCGCACCGGCCACCGGGTCCACTTCGCGGGGGACACCGGCTACGGCCACTGGTTCGCGGAGATCGGCCGCCGCTTCCCCGGCATCGACCTGGCCCTGCTGCCGATCGGCGCGTACGCCCCGCGGTGGTGGCTGCGCGACGTGCACGCCGATCCGGAGGAGGCCGTACAGGCCCACCTCGACCTGGGCGCGGCCCGGATGGCGCCGATGCACTGGGCCACCTTCGTGCTGTCGGCCGAGCCCGTACTGGAACCGCTCATCCGGCTCCGCGCCGCCTGGGCCCGCGCGGAGCTGCCCCCGGACGCCCTCTGGGACCTCCCGATCGGCGGCTCCCGGGTGCTGGCCGGCTGAGGCCGGGGCGGGCGGCGGGGGAGGGCGCGATCAGGCCGGGGCAGGCCGGGTCAGGCGAGGGCCGGCGTCTTGCGGCGGGCCCGTGCCCGCGAGGGAGCTGCTCCCGCGAGGGAGCTGCTCCCGCGACGGGTTCGGCACCCGCGACGGGTTCGGCACCCGCGACCTGTTCGTAACCCGCCACGGGCCCGGCTGCCGTCAAGGCCCCGGTGCCAGGGCGCCTTCCGGGCCCTGCTCCGCACCGAGGGCCGCCAGCAGCCAGTCGTGGCACCCCCCGGGCGTGGGCGCCGGGCGGTCGCCGGGCGGGGTGAGCACTCCGGAGACCAGCTCCCAGTAGCCGTCGAGCCGCGGGTCGGTGGCCAGCCGGCCGGCCAGCAGCTGCCGGAAGCCGGGCGTGTCGCGGGCGCCGTACGCGCTCGCGTACGCGGCCACGAAGCAGTCCAGCGCCTCGCCGGGCCGCGGCTCCCGCTCCCCGAGCAGCTGGGCGCCCGCGAGCTCGTACGCCTCGGCCAGACCCCCGTACAGCACCGCGACCTCGCTCGCCCCGGCGGACCGGTGCGCCTCGGGCTGGCAGGCCCGGCCCCCGGTGCAGGGGTCCGACGCGAAGGCGTACAGCCGGGCGAAGGCGAGCACCTGGGCCGGCGCCGGGTCGTCCGGCGGCCGGGGCACGGCCCGTTCGAGGAACGCGGAGGCCGCCGGGGCCGGCATGCGCGGCGGCAGCCAGGCGCGCCAGAAGCGGGCCAGCGGTGCCGTGTTCGGCGGGGTGCTCACGGCGCCCACCAGCCGCAGCCGTTCGGCCCGCTCCCCCCGCGGGCTCTCGTGCACCAGCCGCAGCGCCGCCTCCCGCCAGCGCAACGCCGCGAGCTGCGAGCCGAGTTCACGCAGGTGGCCGGCGACCGCGTCCTCCAGGACTCCGCCGGTCGCGCCCGCCGCACCCGCGCCCTCGTCCTCCTCCTCCAGCACCCGGCGCACCTCGGGCACGGGCAGGTCCAGCGCGCGCAGCGAGCGGATCAGCTGCAGCCGGTCCACCGCCTCGGGGCCGTACCTGCGGTGTCCTCCCGCACTGCGGGCGGCCTCCGGGAGCAGGCCGTTGTCGGAGTAGAAGCGGACGGACTTGACGGTGGTGCCGGCCCGTTCGGCGAGCTCTCCGATGCTGCACAGGCCGTCGTGGGACGAGAACACTTGAACCTCCCTCTGGGGGAGTTATTACCGTACCGGCGAGCGCGGACGGGCGAACTGACGGTCGATCCGGTCCGCGCGGACGAGACGTACGTGAGGAGAGGGCCATGACCGTATTCATCCTGGTGTCCGGCGTGTTCACCGGCGGGCACGTCTGGGAGCGGACCGCCGGGCGGCTCACCGCGGCGGGTGCGACGGCCCACGCGGTGACGCTCACCGGCATGACCGGCCCGGAGCCCACGGGGGTGGCTCCGGCCCGGGACGCGCGGGACACGGACCTGGAGACGCACGTCGCCGACGTGGTCCGGGCCATCGACGCGGTCCCCGCGGACGCGGCGGGCGACGGGATCGTGCTGGTCGGCCACGACTACGGCATCCACCCGGCGGTCGGCGCCGCCGACCGGCGCGCCGACCGCGTCCGCCGGGTCGTGTACCTCGACTCCGGCATGCCGATGGACGGCGTCCCCGCCCTGGCGGCGATTCCGGACCAGGGGGTGCGCGACGCGCTCGTACGCCGGGCCGGCGAGGGGACCGCCGGACCGCTGGCCCCTCCCGCGGACCCCGAGGAGTGGCAGCGCTGGGGCAGCACCGCGGGCGTCCCCGCGGCGGCCCTCGACCGGCTCACCGCCCTGGCCGCGCCGCAGCCGGCGGGCACCCTCCTCCAGCCGCTCGTCCTGACCGGCGCGGTGAAGGCGGTGCCGACCACCGGAGTCCTCTGCACGCTCAACGGGCCGGACATCGCGATGCTGGAGGCCCTGGTGGGCTTCGGCGAGCCCGCCCTGCAGGCCCTCGTCGACCCGCGCGTGACGTTCTTCGAGCTGCCGACCGGCCACTGGCCGATGCTCTCCTGCCCCGACGAGGTGGCCGGCGTCCTGCTGGCGGCCGCCGCCGACGAGGGTCACCGGCTCGCCCCGGCGGCCGCCGAGGTCCCCGGACACCTGCGGCCCTTCGCCCTGGACGTACCGGAGCGGCCGCGCGAGCGGAGCGGCAACGTCGACCTCTACCTGCCCGACACGGCCGACGGCCAGGCCGCACCGCTCCCCGCGGTGGTGATCGTCCACGGCGGGCCGGTGCCCGCGGAGGTGCAGCCCACGCCGCGCGACTGGCCGACGATCGGCGGTTACGCCCGACTCGCCGCCGAGCACGGGGTCGTCGGCGTGACGCTCGACCACCGGCTGCACGACCTCGCCGACTTCGAGCGTGCCGCCGGGGACGTCGCCGCCGCGGTGGAACGCGTACGGGCCGACCCGCGGGTCGACGGCGACCGGATCGCCCTGTGGTTCTTCTCGGGCGGCTCGCCGATGAGCGCCGACTGGCTCGGGGCGCCGCCGGCCTGGCTGCGCTGCCTGGCCGCCACGTACCCGGTGATGGACCCGCTGCCGAACTGGGGCCTGGCGGACAGCCGGTTCCACCCGGCGCGGGCCCTGCCCGCCGCCGGCGACCTGCCGGTGGTGCTGACCCGGGCGGGCCTCGAACAGCCGGTGATCCTGGAGACGGTCGACGCGTTCCTGGCCGCCGCGGAGGAGTGCGGGGCCCGTGTGGAGGTGGTCGAGGTGCCGAACGGCCACCACGGGTTCGAGACCCTCGACCCGACCGACGAGTCCCGCGACGCGATCCGCCGCTCGATGGCCGCCGTACTGGCCCACCTGAAGGCCTGACGCCCGGCCGTCCCCGAGACGGGCCCGGCCGGCCCCCGCCGCGCACTCGGCGGGGGCCGGCCGGGCCTACGGGCGTGCCGTGCTGCCCTCGGGCGGGGCGGGGCCGGCACATCCGGGCCACGTGCCCACCGGGCGGGCAGCGGACGGGCAACGGCGCACGGCCACCGGGCAGGCAGTCACCGCGTCCGCCCGCCCCGCCCGGCCCGCCCGCCCGGCCCGTCCGGCCCTGCCCGGACCCGGAGCCGGCCGGCGCACGCGACGGGGCCATGCGGCCCGCACCCGCCGCGGCGCGTCGGCGGACGGTCCCACGCGGCCCCCCGGGAGGGGCTACGCCGCCCGGCGGCGCAGGCGGCGCCAGACCGCCGGGGCCGCGCTGAGCAGCAGGGCCAGGGCCACGGCCAGGACCAGGCCCTTCCACGGCTCGTCGAACAGCGAGCCGCCCAGGATCCCGATCAGCTGGTACGTGGCCGCCCACGCCAGGCAGGCCGGCAGGTCCCCGCGGGCGAACGTGCGCAGCGGCATCTCCGCCAGCAGGCAGGCCAGCATCACCGGGATCCGCCCGGCAGGCACCAGCCGCGAGACCACCAGCACCGCCACCCCGTGCTCGGTGAGCCGCTCCTGCGCGGCTGCCAGCTTCTCCGGCGCCGCACGGTCCCGGAGCGCGGCCAGCCAGCGCGAGCCGTTGCGCGACCGCACCCCGCGCTGCCCGAGCCAGTACAGCGCCAGGTCCCCGGTGAACGCGCCCAGCGCCGCCACCACGAACACCAGCGCCAGGCCCCACGGCAGCGTCTCGTGGTGCAGCGCGACCACGGCGGCCGAACTCACCAGCGCACCCGTGGGGATGACCGGCATCAGCGCCCCCAGAGCCACCAGCAGGAACAGCGCCGGATAGCCCACCGCCTGCTGCGTCGACTCCGGCGGCACCTCCCGCGCCACCTCCAGCAGCATCACGCCACCACGCTCTCGCCGTGCCCCAGCGGCTCCGCCGCCACCCCCGGCGCCAGCGCGGCGGCGTGCCGGACGAACTCGTCCCCCGGGGCGTGGAACTCGTGCGGCCGCACCGCGTCCATCCCGATCGGCCAGTACGTGCCGAAGTGCACCGGCACCGCCCGCCGCGGCGGGCCCACCCGCACCAGCTCGGCCAGCGCGCGCGCCGCCCGGCGCGCGTCCAGGTGGCCGGGGCCCAGGAACGGACCCCAGCCGCCGACCGGCAGCAGCGCCACGTCCACCGGCCCCACTTCCTCGGCCATCGAGTCGAACAGCCCGGTGTCGCCGGCGAAGTACGTCCGGTCCTCGCCCTCCACCACGTACCCCAGCGCGGGCGCGACCCGGGGCCCGAACGGCAGCCGCCGCCCGTCGTGCCGGGCGCTGACCACCCGTACCGTCAGGTCCGCCACCCGCACCTCGTCACCGGGCGCCACCTCCGTCAGCGCCAGCCCGGGCAGCCGCGCCAGCGAAGGCACCGCCCGCGGCGCGCCGCGCGGCACCAGCACCCGGGTGCCGGGCGCCAGCCGGGCCAGGGAGGGCACGTGCAGGTGGTCGGCGTGCAGGTGCGAGACCAGCACCGCCTCGGCCACGGCCGCCGCGGCCGGCGGCGGTGCACCGCGGCGCCGGCGCAGATGGGCCAGCCGCCCGGCGAACAGCGGATCGGTGAGCACCCGCACCCCGGAGTCCTCGACCGTACAGGTGGCATGACCCCACCAGGTGATCTCCACCGGCACGCGCACCCCTCCTCGACCGCAGCGGCCTCGCCCCGGAGGCCGTCCCCCGAGCCTAGGCCGCCCGCGCCCGGAACGCCCGGTTCACCCGGTCGGCAGCGTGAAGCGGCGGACCACCTCGAAGCTCAGGTTGTCGTAGTTGGCGGTGAAGAACGGCGACACCGCCAGTTCCGTGCCCGAGGCCGCGTCGCGGGCCACCACGCGCGACCGGCGCGCCGTCTTGTCCAGGTCCGCCGCGTGGGCCCGGCCCAGCCGGACCGTACGGGCCACGGCGTCCGCCCGTACCGTCAGGAAGCAGTCCCAGACGCCCGGGCCGATCGGCCCGCCGCCGTCCACGGCGGAGAGCTCGACGTCCACCCGGAAGCCGGCCGTGCCCAGGTCCACGCCGCGCCGGGTGCCCTCCTCGGCGAGCTCCGGCGTCGGCCGCGGGGTCACCGGCACCGTCAGTTCGCGGCCGGTCGCCCGTTCCCGCAGCACCAGCTCGGACGGCTCGGGCCCCGCGCCGTACGACTCCAGGTACGCGTGCCCGGTCAGCCGGACGAGGCTCTCCTTCCAGCCCACCGACCGGAGGTGGTGCTGCGCCTTCACCGTGTCCGTCACGTCGAACAGTTCGTCCGGCAGCCCCGCGGCGGGGTCCCGGAAGCCCGGGAAGGCCTTGTACAGGCGCCCGCCGTCGGCCACCAGCTCCGGCGGGTTCTTCGCCGGGTCGTACCCGGCCAGCACCTCGAAGGCGTCCATCGCCCCGCCCAGGAAGCAGTACAGGCGGATCGAGTCGAGCTGCGTCAGCTCGCTCGCCATCTCCGGCGACCAGTACGCGTCGCACAGCAGCCGGCCGCGCCGGAAGACCTCCGCAGAGAACTCCGGGTAGTCCCGCCGCGCCCAGGCCGCCGGCCGCAGCGCCTTGGCCAGCAGCGCGCGGAAGTGCCGGCCCAGCATCCGGCGCCGCCCGACCGGGTCCTGGACGCGCCCGGCCACCATGGCCATCACGCGCTCGATGTGCTCCACCGTCTCGTGGGCGGTGCGGCTGCGCTGCGTGATGTTCTGGCCGTCCTCGCGGCGCCGCAGGTAGTAGCAGTCGTAGTCGCCGACCACGGAGATCTTCCCGGCGGCCAGGTAGGCCTCCGTCACGAACAGCTGGTCCTCGCCGAACCACAGGTCCTCGGGGTAGCGGATGCGCTCCCGCTCCAGGATCCGCCGGCGGATCAGCTTCGCGCTGTGCAGCGCCCGGTACACCTCCGAGGTGTACAGGTCGGCCACCTCGGCGTGCTTGTGCGCCTTGTCCGACACGGTGCGGCCCAGGCCCACCAGCCGGCCCAGCACCACGTCGCTGCCCTGCGTGTCGGCCATCCGCATCAGC
Organism: Streptomyces sp. NPDC101118; assembly: GCF_044759445.1. NCBI lineage: Bacteria > Bacillati > Actinomycetota > Actinomycetes > Kitasatosporales > Streptomycetaceae > Streptomyces > Streptomyces sp. NPDC101118. Next base: position 112,083 of record NZ_JBIVZG010000023.1, read on the forward strand.
CGCTCCAGGGTCTCGGGACCCAGCAGGTCGTCGGCGTCCACGACGTACACGTACCGGCCCCTGGCCAGGTCCAGCGCCCGGTTGCGCGGCCGGCTCGGACCGCCGGAGTTGGCCTGGTGCACCACCCGCACCTGCGGGTACCGGGCGGCGTAGCGGTCCAGCTCGGCCCCGCTGCCGTCCGTCGAGCCGTCGTCGACCGCGATCACCTCGATCCGGTCGACCCCCAGCGACTGGCCGACCACCGAGTCCAGGCACTCGGTGAGGTACGGCATCGCGTTGTAGACCGCGATCACCACGGAAATGTCCGGTTCGCGCTCGGGCTGCGGGGGTGGGCTGGGAAGGTACGTGCTCATTGCCGGATATTCCCGTTTCTGCGCGGCTGGCCAGGGCGTTGGAGGAGCGTACGAAACCTCTTCCGTACCAGGGGCGGCCGGGGTCCCGCCCGACGTTTTCGCCCCCCGCCACCCCCTCCTCGCGGACCGCCGATCGGAGTATGGTCGGGCGCCATGGATGAGGTGCGCGTGGCCGCGATCGCCAGTCTGGCCCCGCTCGAACAGCTCGACGCCGACCCGTTCGTCGTCGACACCCGCAGCCAGCACGCCATGTGCGCACGCTGGGCCGCCGACCAGGGGTACGTGGTGACGCGGCAGCTCTTCTTCTACGGGCTGCGCTCGGACCACTTCGGGCTCTGGTCCGACATCGACGCCGGGCAGGTGGACCTGTTCGTCGCCCCCAACCGGCGCGTCCTGGAACGCGCGCTGAGCTCCGTGGCCGAGTTCACCGCCGAGTGCGCGCGGCGCGGGGTGCGGCTGGAGACGGTGGGCGCCGACGAACCCACGTACACCCCGGCCATGAAGGCCGAGGTCCACCGCAGGCTCTCGATGCCGACCGCGGGCTACGACGGGACCTGAGCCGGGGCCGGCCGGGCTTGGCCGGCCGAGGCCCGGGCCGGATCCGGGAGCGCCGCCGGCGTGAGCCGCCGGGCCGCGCGGCCGGCCTGAGCCGCCGGGTGCCGACGCTCCGGCCGCTGCCGACGCTCCGGCCGCTGCCGACGCTCCGGCCGCCGCCGCCCCGGCGCCTACGGGCCGCCCGGCGTCCGTCGAGCACACTCCGCGCCCGGTGCGTCGCGAACCCCTCGTGCCGGGCACGTCGCGCACCCTCCGCGCCCGGCACGTGCCGCACGCAACCGCGCCCGGGAGGTGGCCACTCGGGACGTACCCGCGCCCGGGACGTACCCGCGCCCGGGGCGTGCCCGGCGCCCGGGGTGCACCCGGCGCCCGGGGCGTACGTGCGCCCGAATACGCCGTAAAGCACACCATTCGTGCGACGCTGGGGCGGGGGACCCGCGAGCCGCGGGCCGGGAGCCGAAGGCGGGTGGCGGGGTGCTGCGAGGGCGATGGCGGACCGCGGGCGGGGCGCTGCTGCGCGTCCTCGTGGTCTGGGCGGTCTCCACCCTCACGATGCTCGCCCTGGCCGGCCTGCTGCCCGAGTTCCAGCTCCAGTCCGACGACGGCGACAGCATCACCCGGATCGCACTCACCGCCGCCTGGGGCGCCGGAGCCTTCGGCGTGCTCAACGCCCTGGTCTGGCCGGTGCTGGTGCGCGCCCTGCTGCTCGTCCCAGCCCTGGTCCTCGGCCTGTTGGTGTTCTTCCTCAACGGCTCGCTGCTGCTGATCGCCCTCGACCTGATCCCCGACGGCCGCGGCGAGGCCGACCCGGAGACCGCCGTCGTGGTCGCCGCCGTCATGTCGGCCGTCGCCTCCGCCACCGCCACCGCCCTCGCCGTCCGCGACGACGACGCCTACCGGCGCCGCCTCTCCCGGCTCGCCGACCGCAACCGCCGGCGCCGCGACCGAGGCCGCGCGCCCGGCACCCCGGACGGCGCCCCCGGCCTGCTCTTCCTCCAGCTCGACGGCGTCGGCCACGACGTGCTGCGGCAGGCACTGGCCGAGGGCCTGATGCCCACCGTCGCCGGCTGGCTCGACTCCGGCGGCCACCGGCTGACGCCCTGGCACACCGACTGGTCCAGTCAGACCGGCGCCAGCCAGCTCGGCATCCTCCACGGCAGCAACTTCGACGTGCCCGCCTTCCGCTGGTACGAGAAGGACACCGGCGAGGTCGTCGTCTGCAACCGGCCCACCAGCGCCGCCGAACTCCAGCGCCGCGCCGTCGCCCGCACCAAGGACGGCGGCCTCCTCACCCTCGACGGCGCCAGCCGCGGCAATCTCTTCAGCGGCGGCGCCGACCAGCTCGCCCTGGTGCTGTCCCTGTCCGCCCGCCGGGGCCGCGCCAACCGGTCCCGGGCCGGCTACTTCGCGTACTTCTCCGACCCCGCCAACGCCGTGCGCACCGCCCTCTCCCTGGCGGCCGAGGTGGTCCGCGAGGTCGCCCAGTCGCTCTCCGCCCGGCTGCGGGGCGACCGCCCGCGCGTCTCCCGCGGCGGCGCCTACCCCTTCATCCGCGCCTTCGCGACCGTCGTCGAGCGCGACGTCGTGGTGGCCGCCGTGATGGGCGACCTGCTCGCCGGGCGCGCCGCCGTGTACGCCGACCTCGTCGCGTACGACGAAGTGGCCCACCACTCCGGCCCCCGCAGCCGGGACGCCGGCAAGGTCCTCGAACGCCTGGACCGCAGCATCGCCCTGATCGCCAAGGCGGCGGAGCACGCCCCCCGCCCCTACCGGATCGTGCTGCTCTCCGACCACGGCCAGAGCCCCGGCGAGACGTTCCTCGGCCGGTACGGGCTGACGCTGAAGGACCTGGTCCGGGCCGGCTGCGGGCTGCCGGTCTCCCGCCGGGCCGGCCGCACCCGCAGCGGCGCCGAGGCGCGGGCCGCCGTACGCGCCGCCCTGCACCGGCCGGTCGAGGAAGAGGAGGGGGAGGAGGCGCCCCCGGCCCGCCGCTCCGAGCCGGTGGTGCTGGCCTCGGGCAACCTGGGCCTGGTCTCGTTCCCCGGCCTGCCCGGCCGGGTGACCCGGCAGCGGATCGAGCGCCGGCACCCGGCGCTGCTGGCCACCCTCGCCGCCCATCCGGGCATCGGCTTCCTGCTGGTGCGCGAGGAGAGCGGCGCCTCGGTGGTGCTGGCCGGCGGCGGGGCCGAGGCCCGGCTGGACGAACCGGGGGCGGTGGAGACCCTGCTCGCGGACTTCGGGCCGGGCGCGGCCGAGGCCGTACGGCGCACCGACACCTTCCCGCACGTCGCGGACGTCATGGTCAACTCCGCGTACCACCCGGAGACCGGGGAGGTGCACGCCTTCGAGGAGCAGATCGGCTCCCACGGCGGGCTCGGCGGCGAGCAAAGCCGGCCCTTCCTGCTCTGGCCGGTCGAGCTGTCGGCGCCCGGGGAACCGGTCGGCGCGGAGCGGGTGCACCGGGTGCTGCGCCGCTGGCTGCGCGAGGGCGCGGGCCCTGAGGTGCCGGTGGGCGCGGGGGCGGCGGCGTCCGGGGAGGCGGTGCCGGACACGCCCCCGGAGGCCGGACCGGACGGGCGGGGGGTGGGGCCGGACGCGCGGACGGAGGCCGGACCGGACGGGCACGTGGTGGCGCCGGACGGGCAGGCGGTGGCGCCGGACGGGCACGTGGTGGCGCCGGACGCGGTGCAGGATCACCGGCCCGGGGGCGTTCCGGACGCAACACTTCCGCCCGGCGGTGCCGTCGTACGGGACGAAACACGCTGATTTTGCCGCGCCCCGGCCGTACCCGACCATGGTCGCGTTTTTGGCAACGCAACGAGTCGAAGGCTGTACAACCGCACATGACCACCCCCATAGCCGCGGACGGGGCCACAAGCCGCTACTCCCGGCGATTCGGACTGCCCGTCGCGACCGCACTGGTCATGGGCAACATCATCGGAGGCGGCATCTTCCTGCTGCCCGCCTCCGTGGCCCCCTTCGGCACCATCAGCCTGGCCGCCTTCGGGGTCCTCACCCTCGGCGCGATCGCCCTGGCGCTGGTCTTCGGCCGGCTGGCCGGACGCCACCCGCAGACCGGCGGCCCCTACGTGTACGCCCGCGCCGCCTTTGGCGACTTCGCCGGCTTCCTGGCGGCCTGGAGCTACTGGATCACCACCTGGGTCTCCAACGCGGCCCTCGCCGTCGCCGCCGTCGGCTACCTGGACATCCTCCTCCCGCTGGGCTCGGCCTGGTCCGCGTGCCTGGCCGCCCTGCTGATCCAGTGGCTGCCCGCGCTCGCCAACCTCGCCGGCACCCGGTACGTGGGCGCCGTGCAACTGGTCGCCACCGTGCTGAAGTTCGCGCCGCTGCTGCTCGTGGCCGTCGGCGGCCTGTTCTTCTTCGACCCGGCCAACCTCGGGCCCTTCCTGGCCGAGGGCGAGAGCCCGCTCGGCGCGGTCTCGGCCGCCGCCGCGATCCTGCTCTTCAGCTACCTGGGCGTCGAATCCGCCGCCGTCAGCGCCGGCGAGGTCCGCGACCCGCGGCGCAACGTGGGCCGGGCCACCGTCCTCGGCACCCTCGGCGCAGCCGTGGTCTACCTGCTGGCCACGCTCGCCGTCTTCGGCCTGGTCGCCCACGACGAACTGGTCACCTCCCAGGCGCCGTTCTCCGCTGCGGTCGACGCCATGTTCGGCGGCACCTGGGGCGGGGCCGCCGTGGCCTGCGCGGCCCTGGTGTCGATGACCGGCGCGCTGAACGGCTGGACCCTGCTGAGCGCGCAGACCCCGTACGCGGCAGCCCGCGACGGGCTGTTCCCGCAGGTCTTCGCGGTGAAACGGCGCGGGGTGCCCGTGGCCGGCGTGCTGGTCACCGTGGTCCTGGCCTCGGCCCTCACCGTCTACAACTTCACCGCCGGGCCGGCCGGGGTCTTCGAGGTGCTGGTGCTGGTCACCACCTTCACGGCCACCGTGCCCTACCTGCTGTCCGCCGCCGCCCAGCTGTACTTCCTGGCCTCCGGGCAGCACGACCGGGTCCGCCGCGGGCGGCTGTTCCGCGACGCGCTGCTCGCCGGAGCGGCCTTCGCCTTCTCGATGTGGCTGGTCGCCGGCTCCGGGTACGCCGCGGTCTACCAGGGCGTGCTGTTCCTCTTCGCGGGCGTGCCGGTGTACGCCGTGATGGCCGCGCGGAGGCGGCGTACGGCGACGGGGCAGCCGGCGGCCGTGCCCGCACCGGGAGGCGAGCCGGTACCGGCCCATGAGCCCGTACCGGCCTCCGGCCCCGTACCGGACCCCAACCCCGTACCGGACCCCGACCCCGTACGCGAGCCCGCCGGGCGGTAATTCGGCTGCGCCGCGGATCCGGGGCGCCCAGACTGTGGGCGCACCGGATCCGCCCGGACCGGGCACCCAGACTCCCGGAGGGACCCCCGCCGTGCAGGCCGCCGTCGCCGTCACCCCCGCCCAGGTTCCCGAACTCCTCCTCGGCCTCGCGACCGTGCGGCCGGTGTTCCTGTGGGGTGCGCCCGGCATCGGGAAGTCGTCGCTGGTCAGGAAGTTCGCCGAATCACTGGGCCTGGAGTGCGTGAGTCTGCTCGGCACCCAGCTCGCGCCCGAGGACCTGATCGGCGTCCCCCAGATCCGGGACGGCCGGTCGGTCTTCTGCCCGCCCGAGGCGATCGCCCGCGACGAGCCGTACTGCCTCTTCCTCGACGAACTGAACGCGGCCACCCCGGACGTCCAGAAGGCGTTCTACTCGCTGATCCTCGACCGCCGCATCGGCAACTACGAACTGCCCGCCGGCTCCATCGTGATCGGCGCCGGCAACCGCGCCACCGACAACGCCTTGGCCCGGCCCATCGCCTCGGCGCTGGTCAACCGCCTCACCCACGTGCACCTGAGCGCCTCCGCCGCGGACTGGCTGGTCTGGGCGGGCGAGCACGGCATCCACCCCTGGGTGACCGACTACCTGACCGACCGCCCCGACCACCTGTGGTCCGCCCCGCCGAAGACCGAGGAGCCCTTCTCCACGCCCCGCTCCTGGCACATGCTCTCGGACGCGCTGCACTCCTTCGGTGCCGGCCTCGACGAGGACACCCTCAAGGTCATCGCGCACGGCACCCTCACGCCCGCGCACGCCGTGTCCTTCTGCGGGTACGCGAAGATCGTCCGCCACACGTTCGGCATCGAGGCGATCATCAAGGGCGACGCGTCCTGGCCGGGCCGGCCGCAGGACCGGGACCTCCTCTACTACCTGGCGGAGGCCTTCCGGGGCCGCCTGGTCAAGGAGCTGCCCGCCCGCAAGGAGCACGTCTCGCCGGCCGTCCGCCAGACCGCGCACCGGGCCAAGTCGCTGCTGGTCCAGCTGGCCGAGATCTCGGTGGAGGTCGCCCAGACGGTCATCGCCGACGACGCCGACGGACAGCCGGTGCTGCCCGCCTGGTTCCTCATCGAGGCCGCCCGCGACATGCCGCGCCTGGTCGAGGCCCGCCGGTGAGCCGTACCGCGCGCAAACCTGCCGACCGCCCCGACCCGGCGGCCCAGGCCTTCGCCGCCGGACTCGCCCTGATCAAGCGGAACCCGGCCTTCGCCGCCGTGGACGCCGAGTTCTGCCGGAGCGCCGGCTGCACCCTCGGCCCCCGCAGGGGCCTGACCCGGGTGGACTCCAACGGCTACGTGCACGTCCACCCCACCCGTATCGCCGAGCCCGCCGAGTGGGCCTGGTCGATCGCCCACAGCCTGCTCCACCTCGGCTTCGGCCACCTGCCGGCGAGCCGCGAGGACGACCGCCCCGAGCCGGACGGCCCCCTCCTCGCGGCCCGCTGCGCCGTGGTCAACCGCTTCCTGCTCACCTTCCCCGCCGGCCGCGCCCCCGACGGCCTCCCCGGGACGTACCCCGGCGGCGACGAGGAGGAGCTGGCCGCCCGCTGGCGCCGCGACGGCATCCCGGCCGGCTACGAGGAGTGCGGCTCCGCACCGGGCGAGCCCGACCAGATCCTGCGGAAGTGGCCCTACGAGGGCCTCGGCCCCCCGGACTGGGGGGCCGCCTTCGCCCGGGCCCTGACCCGCAGCATCTCGGAGGCGATGGACACCGCCGGCGGGCGCCGCGACCGGAGCACCGGCGAGCTGGTGCCGCAGCGCCCCTGGGACCGCGCCCTGAACTGGTTCGTCTCCTCCTACCCGCTGCTCGGCGGCCTCGCGGCCGGCCTGACCGTGGTCGCCGACGCCGAGCTGGCCCGCGCCCACGACATCGCCGTGGCCGCCGTCAGCGCCGCCGCGGGCGAGATCTACGTCAATCCGCTGCGCACCTTCACCGACCCCGAGTGGCGGTTCATCCTGGCCCACGAGATGCTGCACGCCGCGCTGCGGCACGGCGAGCGCTGCGGGGCGCGCGACCCGTACCTCTTCAACGTCGCCGCCGACTACGTGGTCAACGGCTGGCTGGTGGAGATGGCGGTGGGCGACATGCCCGAGGGCCTGCTGTACGACCCGGAGCTGCGGGACCTGTCCGTCGAGGAGGTCTACGACCGGATCGCCGGCGACCTGCGTCGCCGCCGCCGGCTCGCCACCCTGCGCGGCAAGGGCCGGGGCGACATGCTGGCCGAGCCGCCGGCGCACGCGGGCGGCCGCCCGTACACCGACCTCGACGCCTTCTACCGGCGCGGCCTGGTCCAGGGCCTGGACCTGCACCGCCACCAGGACCGGGGGCTGCTGCCCGCCGGGCTGGTCGAGGAGATCCGGGCGCTGGCCCACCCGCCGGTGCCCTGGGACGCGCGGCTGGCCCGCTGGTTCGACGCGTACGTGCCGCGGCCCGAGCCGGTGCGCAGCTACGCCCGCCCCGCCCGCCGCCAGGCCGCCACCCCGGACATCCCGCGGGCCGGCCGGTACTTCCCGCCCGAGGAGACCCCCCGCTGCACCTTCGGGGTGGTGCTGGACACCTCCGGGTCCATGGACCGGGTACTGCTCGGCAAGGCGCTCGGGGCCATCGCCTCGTACGCGGCGGCCCGGGACGTGCCGGCGGCCCGGGTGGTGTTCTGCGACGCCGCCGCCCACGACGCCGGGTACCTCCAGCCCGCCGACATCGCGGGCCGGGTACGGGTGCGGGGGCGCGGCGGCACGACCCTGCAGCCGGGGATCGACCTGCTGGCCCGGGCCCCGGACTTCCCGGCGGCCGCGCCGGTGCTGGTGATCACCGACGGGTGGTGCGACGTGCTGCGCATCCGGCGCGAGCACGCCTTCCTGGTGCCGCAGGGGGCGTCGCTGCCGTTCACGCCGCGCGGGCCGGTCTTCCGGCTGGCCTGAGCGGGGGAGGCCGGCACGGCAGGATCCCGTACGTACGGCGGCCCGGCCCCCTCGAAAGGGGGCCGGGCCGCCGTACGTACCGCCGGTGCGACTAGTCGAGGTAGTCGCGCAGGACCTGGGAGCGGGACGGGTGGCGCAGCTTCGACATCGTCTTGGACTCGATCTGCCGGATCCGCTCACGGGTGACGCCGTAGACGCGGCCGATCTCGTCCAGCGTCTTCGGCTGGCCGTCGTTCAGGCCGTACCGCATGGACACGACACCCGCCTCACGCTCGGAGAGCGTGCCCAGGATCGACTGCAGCTGCTCCTGGAGGAAGGTGAAGGAGACCGCGTCGGCCGGGACCACGGCCTCGGAGTCCTCGATGAGGTCACCGAACTCGCTGTCGCCCTCCTCACCCAGCGGGGTGTGCAGGGAGATCGGCTCGCGGCCGTACTTCTGGACCTCGATGACCTTCTCCGGGGTCATGTCGAGCTCCTTGCCCAGCTCCTCCGGGGTGGGCTCGCGGCCCAGGTCCTGGAGCATCTGGCGCTGCACGCGGGCGAGCTTGTTGATGATCTCCACCATGTGCACCGGGATGCGGATGGTGCGCGACTGGTCGGCCATGGCGCGGGTGATCGCCTGCCGGATCCACCAGGTCGCGTAGGTGGAGAACTTGAAGCCCTTCGTGTAGTCGAACTTCTCGACCGCACGGATCAGGCCGACGTTGCCCTCCTGGATCAGGTCCAGGAAGAGCATGCCGCGGCCGGTGTAGCGCTTGGCGAGGGAGACCACGAGACGGAGGTTGGCCTCCAGCAGGTGGTTCTTCGCCCGGCGGCCGTCCTCGACCAGGATCTCCAGCTCGCGCTTGAAGGTCGCCTCGTGGTCGTCCTCCTCCTCGAGCTTGTACTCGGAGAAGAGACCGGCCTCGATGCGCTTGGCCAGCTCGACCTCCTGCTCGGCGTTGAGCAGCGGGACCTTGCCGATCAGCTTCAGGTAGTCCTTGACCGGGTCGGCGGTGGCACCCGCCACCATGACCGTCTGCGCCGGGGCGTCGTCGTCGTCCTCGTCCGACAGCACGAAGCCCTGGCCGGCGCCGGCCTTCTGCGTGTCCTCCTCGGACTCGTCGGCGAGCTCCTCCGTCCACTCCTCGCCCTCGACGAGCTCGACGTTCTCGCCCGCGTCGGCGTCCTTGGCCGTGGTCTTCTTCGCGGCGGTCTTCTTGGTCGCCGCCTTCTTGGCGGTGGCCTTCTTGACCGTGCGCTTCTTCGGCTCGGCGGCCGCGGCGGTGGTCTCCGCCTCGGCGGGCGAGGTGGTCGGCTGAGCGGATATCGCCGCCGCGGGGGCGGCGGCCGGGGCGGCCGCGGTCTTGCGGGCGCCGATGGGGCGCGGCGCAGCCGCCGCCTTCTTGGCCACGGTGCGGGCCGGGGCCGCCGCGGCCTTGCGCGGCTTCTTCGCGGCGGTCTTGGCGGCGGGCGCGGCGCTGACGTGCAGGGCCACCCCCTCCTCGTCCAGGACCTGGTTCAGGCTGCGCAGGACCCGCTTCCACTGGTCCACCGGGATGCGGCCGGCCTCGAAGGCCTGGCGCACGTCGTCACCGTTGATGTGACCCTGCTCGCGGCCACGCTCGACGAGCGCGACCAGGGCCTCGGATTCGGCGATCTCCGGAGGGAACGTACGGGACGGGCTGAGCGACACAAGGAGCCTCTCGTTGCGAACAGATTAAGGACGGCGGGACATCATCGCGCGACTGCGGGGAAACGGGCCAATCCGGGTCGGTATTCCCGTCCGCTCCAACGTGCCTCGCGACGACACCTGTCGGTTCATCGCGTGCCCGAGTCGATTCGTTACGCGCGGAATTGAGTGACCTGCGCCACGCCGTGGCGGCAGACCGTCCGGGATCAGCCCGGTTTGCGGGCCTCGATCAGGAAGCGCGCGGTGTGCGCGACGAACGGGCCCTCGCGCTCGATCCGTTCGTGGAGCTCGCGCAGCCGGTCCTTGTGGTGGCCGACCGTGAAGCCGGGCACCATCCAGATCACCTTCCGCAGGAAGTAGATCACGGCCCCGATGTCGTTGAACTCGGTGCGCAGCCGTTCCGAGCGGAGATCGGTCACCTCCAGGCCGGCGGCGGCCGCGTCCCGGGCGGCGTCGTCGGGGTGCCGGGCGTTGCGCACCTCCTCGGGCTGCGGGCCGAGGAAGAACTCCACCAGCTCGAAGACGCTGGCCGGCCCGACCTGCTGCGAGAAGTAGGTGCCGCCGGGACGCAGCACCCGCGCGATCTCGTCCCACCAGATGGTCACCGGGTGCCTGCTGGTCACCAGGTCGAAGGCGGCGTCCCCGAAGGGCAGCGGGGGCTCGTCCTCGTTGGCCACGACGACCGCGCCGAGCGGGTGCAGCAGGCGGGTGGCCCTGGCGACGTTCGGGGGCCAGGACTCGGTGGCGGCCATCAGCGGCGGCAGCTTCCCCGCGCCGGCCAGCACCTCGCCGCCGCCGGTCTGGACGTCCAGGGCCGCCTGCACCCCGGCCAGCTTCTCGCCGAGCAGCCGCTGGTACCCCCAGGAGGGGCGCTGTTCGCTGGCCCGGCCGTCCAGCCAGGAGAAGTCCCAGCCGTCGACGGAGACGGTCTCGGCCTCGGCGACGAGACGGTCGAAAGTAGGTGACATGTCTTGATCGTCCCAGCCGGGGCGGCGGTTGTGCCACCCGATATGGGGACGGGGCGTCCGGGCGGGGGTGCGGGGTGCGGGGCCGGGGCCGGGGCCGGGGGTGCGGGTCCGGCGCCGGGGGTGCGGGGCCCGGGAGCGGGTGCCCGCCGGGCCGTCCCGGCCGGTCGACTACAGTGGGCGGCGGGCCGTGACTGGCGCTTGGGTGGATCACCACCGGGGAGCGGCCCGGCGTACACCGGCGGCCGCCGCGGTACGCCGATGCCGCGCGCCTGGGCGAACCGCGATCCGCAGCGACGTTCAGGAGACCCCGTGACGACTGCCCAGACTGCCCGGCTCATGGACGGCACCGCCGTCGCCCGCCGCATCACCGAGGCCACCGCCGCGAACGCGGCGAAGATCACCGAGGCCACCGGCACCACCCCTTGCCTCGCGACCGTGCTGGTGGGCGAGGACCCCGCGTCCGTCACGTACGTACGCATGAAGCAGAACCGTTGCGCCAAGGCCGGGATCACCTCCCGCCACGTCGCCCTGCCCGCGGAGACCACCACCGAGGAGCTGGTCGCCGCCATCACCGCCCTCTCCGAGGACCCCGAGGTGCACGGCATCCTGCTCCAGCACCCGGTGCCGCACCACATCGACGAGCGCGCCGCCTTCGAGGCCATCGCCCCGGCCAAGGACGTCGACGGCGTCACCATGCACTCCTTCGCCGCCATGAGCTTCGGCGAGCCCGGCTTCGTCTCCTGCACGCCCGGCGGCATCATGCGCCTCCTCGCCGAGTACGACGTGGAGCTGACCGGCAAGCGCGCCGTGGTCGTCGGCCGCAGCGCCATCCTCGGCAAGCCGGCCGGCATGCTGCTGCTCGCCCAGGACGCCACCGTCACCTACTGCCACTCCCGCACCGTGGACCTGCCGTCCATCGTCCGCGAGGCCGACGTGCTGGTGGCCGCGGTGGGCCGTGCCGAGTTCATCAAGGGCGAGGACATCAAGCCCGGCGCCGTGGTCCTGGACGCCGGCTACAACGAGGGCAACGTGGGCGACGTCCACTTCGAGTCCGCGGCCGCCGTCGCCTCCCTGATCACCCCGGTGCCCGGCGGTGTCGGCCCGATGACCATCGCGGTGCTGCTGGAGCAGACCGTCCGGGCCGCCGGTGCGCAGCTGGGCGTCGAGCTGGGCTGACGTACCGCGCCGGTGCCGGCGCAGGGACCTGCGCCCCGGGCCGTCCGGCCCGGGGCGCCCCGTCTTCGTACGGGACAAACCGGACCCAACGGACGGTCCCCGGTGCCGCCCCCGCACGCTGCAATGGTCAGGTGAAGAGCGACACGGACAGACAGCAGCCCGGGGCCCGCAGGCGTCATCCGCGCGGGCTCGCCACCCTCGTCCTCGCCGAGCTGTGGGAGCGCTTCAGCCTCTACGGCATGGTCGCCATCCTCGTGCACTTCCTCGCCGCCCCCCTCCGCCACGGCGGCCTCGGCCTCCACGAGGGCACCGCCGAGGCGGTCGTTCGTCGTCGGCTACCTCGGCGAGGAGGTCGACTGGCACCTCGGCTTCGGCGCCGCCGCCGTCGGCATGGCCCTCGGCCTGCTCCAGTACGTCCTCGGCGGCCGCAGGCTCGCCGCCCAGCTGCGCGAGGAACCGGTGGTCCGGCTCACCCCGGCCGAACGCTCGCGGATGCTGCGCTCCGGCGCGTACTCCCTGGCCTTCACCGGCGCGCTGGTCGCCCTGCTGGCGGCCGTGCACGCGCTCTCCGTCGACAGCGTCACCTTCGTGCTGACCCTGGTCGCGGTCGTCGTCCCCGGCGGCGTGCTGGTCTCGATGTACCGCAGCCCCAAGGTGACCCCCGTCGAGCGGACCCGGCTGCGGGCGTACATGTGGCTCTTCCTGGCGGCCACGCTGTTCTGGCTGGTGTACGACCAGATGGGCAACGAGCTGAACGTGTTCGCCGCCCAGAAGACCGACCTCAGCCTCCTCGGATGGCACATCCCGGCCAGCTGGACCCAGTCCCTGCCCGCCCTCTTCGTGATCGTCCTGGCCCCGGTCTTCGCCTCCTGCCGCCTGAAGCACCTCACCGGCGAATCCGCGCCCTTCGCCCCCACCCCCACCCCCATCCCGACGACGGCCTGACCGGGAGCCGGACTCCGCCCGACGGCGCCGCGCCCGACTGCACCCCGCCCGACGGCGCCGCGGCCGACGGCAGCGCGGCCGGGCGCCGGCCCGCACGGCGCCGGCCCGGGCCCGGCCGTCCCTGCCGCGCACGCCGCGCGATCCGTTCACGCGAGCGGATCGCGGAGCCGGTGGATCTCCGGCCGTACCTTGTCCACGAGGTCGTCCCGCAGCATGGTGTTGAACGCCCGGCGCGCGTCCAGCGCCCGCTGGTCCACCGGCCGGCCGCCCCGCAGCTGCCGCACGTACGTCGTCCGCACCAGGTGCTCGGCCGGCAGATACGTGTCCTTGAGCCACCGGTACAGATCATCCGAAGCCAGCAACAGCAGCCGCCGGTACGCCTCGTCCCGCGCCCGGACGCGCCGGTTCAGCTCCTCCTGCTTGTCCTCCCAGCCGCTCTCCTGGATGTACGTGAGCCAGTCCATCCACAGACTCGTCGCCAGCATGAAGTCCTCGACACCGGCCAGCCGGCGCTCCTGGGCCTTCTCCACCAGACTCGCCCGCAGCCTCAGCCGCTCCACCGACCGCGTGGCGAACGCGGTCAGCAACCCCCCGGCCACCGCCGCCCCACCCCCGATGACCGCCACCACGACCGCACCCTCCACGATGCCCCCACCCACCCGACGCTCCGGCCCCTCACCCGTACCCCGCCCCACCCCCCACCAAGCCGGTCCGCGCGGCCGGCCGTGACCGGCGAGCGGGCCCGTGCGCGGCATTACCTCTCGAGTAAGCGGAACCCCAGAACGGACCTTGGCCCGCTCGTGCTGTCCGGCTCGGCTGCTGGGCGCCAAGTCCACATGCGTCCATGGCGGTCCGCCCTGGTCTGCCTCCGGTGGCTCCCAGAATGGCTCCCCGCGGCCGCCCAACATGGACGCGGGCTCACAGCCGGTCCTCGTTTCAACCTCCGCGTGCAGTTTGCATCGCCGCGGTCAGCGGGGGGTCTTCGGCCCCACGCAAAGGACCCGGGACCCGGTGTCCGCCACGTCAATACCCTGCTCGCCGCCCACGCGGAGGCTCTCCGTCACCGTGTACGCCGCGGTCACGCCCGGCACGAACTGGCAGCCGTCGGCTGAGGTGGTCACTTCGAGAATCCTGTAGATCATCATGTTGGCGGACGGGTCATCACACGGCACGCTGGCCGGCTTCTGTGCATCGGTGGCCAGGCAGCCGCCCACAACGAGTGGTCGCTCCTTGGCCTCGTCGTCGCTGACGATCGCACCGAGGATCATCAAGCCGAGGATCGGAACGGCGGTGAGGGCGACCCGCTTCAGGTTGAGACGCTGAATCGGCGCATGCTGAGGCGGCGCGGGTATGTGCCACTGCGGCTGGACGGGCTGCTGAGGGTGCTCCATGGGCGGGCATCCTGGCAGACCGGGTAGGGGGACGCTACTGCCCTCTGGGCCCCGGTCGGCAGGCCTTCGCCTTCATGGCTTCCACGACTTGTGCCACGGCTATCGGGTGCCGGCGGCGTGCTGCTCGTCTGGAGTGGCTCCGCGGTGTAAAACGGCCAGCACCTGTCACTCTCCCGCCCGCGATCACCCTCCACAGCTCTCCAGACGTTCCGGCCTCAATCGCCTTGATCCGGAGAGGCAAGAATGGGGCGGAGCAGCGGTTCGACTTCCATCCACGCTCGCGTGCAAGTGGAGATCTTTCGGATGGGCTTAAGAAGAGCCTGAAACAGGCTCAGCTCCCCGCCCCCGGACACCGGCGCGAGGCCGGCTGCGAAGCCATCCACCGTCCACCTGAGTCCGCCACCGTCCACCAGATGCTGCCAGGGCTGGCTCCCCGTTTGGCTCCCCGCCCCACTGACGCCGTTGGGCATCCCTTTGATCGGTGCCCGGCGGACTCGGTCATCGCAATCAAACCGTCGACATCTGCTTTGTAAGCTCGCCTGGGACACCGGTACACCCGGCCTGACCTCGCACGCGACGGCCGCAGGTGACCGCCCGCGGCCGTCTGCGGCCACCCCTGTTGTTCGGGATATCAGAGTCGTGGCTGGACGACCACGCTCACCGCTTCTTCCGAAGCTTCCGCATCTTCGCTTCGGCTTCCTTCTTCTTCCGCTGCGCCACCCCGTACGCGGACCACGGCCCTTGGTGCTTGGCGCACCGGGAGCTCCCTGTGATCGCCTTGTTCTGGCACCGTCCCCCGCTCTGAGTCGGGGCCCCACACTTCGGCTGGACCATCGTGCCCCCTCCCCGGCACCCACCGCGGGCACCTCATCGCACGCTGCCCACGGGGCGAGCCGCCGGCGAGGGCGCAGAGGGGTGGCAGTGGAAGCACGAGCATGTGCCGAGGTGCGCCAGGCGTGACTAAAACTCGTGTGTGCTCGACCCCCGGCGGCAGCGCCGAGATACGCCGCCGTAGATGGCAGGACGGCTGTGTCACTCGCGGCAGCTAGCCTTCCGCAAGAGGACCAACGGGCCCCAGCAGAAGCACGTTCAAGGTAGTGACTCCTCGGGGAGGAGTACCGCAGGTAGCTCAACCGAGCTCCCTCCAAGGGCAGTCTGTGGCAGGCCTCGGAGGGAGGCAGAGTAGTCGCCGAAGGTCAGAGCACCTGAGCTGTGAAGCAGTTGATCAACGGATGGACTTGCTCCCGCTAGCCGCTAGGGAATGGCATAGTCGACAAATGACGAGAAATTACGCCGATCTATCGCCCCACGATTTCGAGGTACTCGTCAGAGACTTGCTCCAGGCCGAGTTCGGCGTCCGTATGGAAACATTCCCTCCGGGCAGGGACGGAGGCGTCGACATTCGATTGCATCGCGACGGTGTCGAGTCCATAATCGTGCAGTGCAAACATTCTCCAGGGCGATCCTTCTCCCAAATCAAAAACCAGCTGGAACTTGAGGCGCGGAAGATTGGCGGCAGGTTCTCTTGCAGGTATATGCTAGTCACATCGGCGTCACTGACGCGCGCGAACAAGAAGGATATAGCGCGGATCTTTTCCGGTGTGAGCCTGCGACAGGATGACATCCTTGGGGTAGACGACCTTAATAATCTCCTCGCTCGCCACCCCCGCGTTGAGACGCAGAACTTCAAACTATGGATTACGTCGAGTGCCGTGCTCCAACGTCTGCTGCACTCAGACGTACACCTAAGGAGTTCAGGGCTAGTCGATCGAATCATCAAACGACGTAGGCTCTACGTGCACAGCGAAGCATATTCGGCATCTCTAGACATGCTCGCATCGCACCACGTGTGCGTAATTTCAGGCGAACCCGGAATTGGCAAGACCACCCTTGCCGAGACGCTCCTCGTTAGGTTCATGTCCGACGGCTGGGAAATCAATACCGCTTCGGGAGATATCTCCGATATAGAGCGAGTGTGGCGACCAGGTGAGAAGCAAGTCTTCCTTTACGACGACTTCCTCGGCCAAAACTCACTTCTAGATAGCTTGAACAAGAACGAAGACAACCGCCTACTGCACATTGCCGAGAAGATTGCCGGCGACGATAGCAAGCGGCTCATCATGACGACTCGCGAGTACATCTTGCGGCAGGCTAGGCAAATTTACCCGCGCCTCAGGCTGTCGCAGCTCCTGTTTGAAGAGCGAGTCGTCTTGAATCTCGCGGACTATACGAGATTGCAGAAGGCTCAGATTCTCTACAATCATGTCCATTTTGCCGACCTTCATAAAGATGCCCTGAGCTCGCTTCTCGCTGACCAGAACTATCTAGACATCATCCATCATTCGAGCTTCAACCCGCGGGTGATCGAACTGGTGACGTCGAACTTCAAAAGCTCAGGCACCCCTGGCGAGAACTTCTATCGTTACACGCTCGCAGCCCTAGACAACCCCCGCGAGCTCTGGGAGAGCATTTTCCAAGATCAGCTCACGCCAGGTGAGCGGCACATCCTCCTAGTCCTGGCCACGGTACGATATCCCATCGAGGTTACCGACCTATTCAGGGGAGTTTCCTCCTATGAATCGGCCATGGGTGCCTCATTCACGAGCCCTCATGACTTGAGCCTGGCCCTGAAGAAATTGCAAGGAACTTTCGTTAGAATCACTTCAAACGCGCGACTGGATGATCAATCAAGCGGGATTCACCCCGCCAATCGGTCATCCATTGTCCAATTGGCGAACCCTTCATTCATCGATTTCATCTCCTCCTATCTCTCTTCCCATCCAGGCGAAATTTCCCAGGCGGCACGAGGTGCGGCATTTTTTGAGCAAGTGGAGACACTTGTTCACTGGGATATAGTCGGCAGCCTTGACGATCGGCTGATCGTTAGCTTGATGGATGCCTTCTTCGGTGGACGTTCCATGGTTAGGCAAAGCCCTCGCCTTGCGCCCGGGCAACAGCGTGTGCTTGTGGAGGCCTTGACCCGGCTGGAGGATTCCCCATCCTGCTACTGGGTGGAAATGTCGAATAGCTACGCCACCTCTGTTCGACAGCCGGTATCTGTCGCTGCTCGTCACCTTGTCATGACGATGCTGGACGCGAAATATCGGCGCAGCCTTCTAGCCCGGCATTCACTTGCTGTGATTGTTGAGAAGATGGGGCGGCGTATCGTGTCCGCGAATGCGCTCTCGGCGAGCCAGGAGATTCGACTGATTTCCCGCCTAGCCGGTTATCCCCAGATTGAGGCATCAGTCACGAAGGTGAGAGATGCTCTTGCTGCGAGACTCATGGAATCCCTGAACTGTCCGGAGGACTTTCAAGCGGCCCTTTCGCCGTTCACGGAAAGCGGAGTAGCTCCCTCGCGCTGGTCAACGGGAGCGGAGGCTGAGTTGAGGCGCAGGTTCCGAAATTTTATTTCCGAGTGGGACCTGGAAGAGTCGGGTCGTGTTAACTCGGTCGCAGACTGTGAAGACGCGATTGCGCGACTAGTTTCCGCTATGGAAGATTTTGAGACTTCAGACTCGGATACGCCAATCTTGAAAGACCGCCTGGCTCTTCTGGAAGATGAAGTGGCGCAGGACTTGGATTTTCAAGATGAAGAGGACGTCGACGATGATCGAGATTCCCCTGCGGTATATCCCTCCCAGCCTCACGCCAAGAAGGATTATCTCGCTCCCATCGATCCAGTTGTTGAACTGTTCGACACTCTCGGCTAGTGGCAATCTTCTTTCCGTCACGTTAGGAGTTCGGCCGCCTCTGGGCCCCAATCCTGGGGAGAAGACTGCATCGACGGCCCGACACGCCATGCCGCTCACTCCATGACCTCTCTCCTGACCGGGTGAGCGCCCATCCGCTGCCTTCGTAGGGCATCAGCTCACCAACGCTGAGTTGTCCAAGCATGTGTGTCAGCTCGTCGGCGACGCGGAGATCATGTTCCCGTTGGCGCTCATCGGCATTGGCGTATCCGTCGGCCTGAGCAGTGAATTCCTCGTAGTTCATCCCCCCGATCCGCCGCCGGTGAGCCTCCAACGCTTCTCGCTCGACATATGCATCGGAGTATTCTTTGCCGAATCTTCGCCCATACTGGCGGACGCGTTCTCGCTCCTGGTCGAGCATCTCGGGGCTGACTCGTCTCTGGCCGGCGTTCTCGATTTCATCCGCCCTCGCCAGGAGGTGCGACAGGGGGACGGTAGCGGAGGGCGGAGATTCTGGCTGCTGAATCCTTGAAGAAGGTACGGTCGATTCTCCGCCGGTCAATTGCCCACGCTCAGAAGCGCGGACGCGTCGTCCGGAACGTCGCCGAACTCGTCGATCTGCCCGAGGGGCGCCCCGGTCGGCCCAGCAAGTCTCTGAGCATGAAGGAGGCTGAGGCAATTCTTCGCGCGAAGCAGAACACATGGGTTCACGCTTATGTTGTGCTCGCGCTGCTCGTTGGGATCCGGCCTGAGGAGGAGCGCCCACTTACCTGGGACCACGTGCACACCGGCCAGGAGAACGGCGGGCAGCCGTACGTGGATGTCTGGCGCTCGGTGCGCCGGCGTGGCGAGACGAAGACGCGGAAGAGTCGGCGCTCGGTCGCCATGCCGCGCCAGGCGGCCGAAGTTCTGGACGCGCACCGCAAACGGCAGCAAGAGGACGCGGCGCAGGCCGGTCACGTCTGGACGGTCACGGGCCTGGTCTTCCCTGACGAGAACGGCGCACAGCGTACGTCTACGCACGTGCTCAGGAACTTCCGATACCTGTTGCGTGAGGCGGGTGTGCAGGACCCGCAGAGCTGGACGACCCGCATGCTGCGCACGAGCTTCGTCTCGCTGCTCTCGGACCACCGCATCCCGATCGAGGTGATCGCGCGCATCGTCGGGCACAGCGGTACGCACACCACCGAGCGCGTCTACCGGAAGCAGTTGCGGCCGGTCATCACCGATGGCGCCCAGGCCATGGACATCATCTTCGGAGCTGGCCCGAATGCCTCAGCGGAGGCTCCGCAGCAGGCCGAGTGAGCCCTGTGGCTCCCCTTTTTTTGGCTCCCCGGTGCGACGCTGTGACCTGCGTCGGGGAGCTGACCTGCCGGAATGCGCTGGGATGCCCGGCGTTTCCATTACCTCTCGGGTAATCGACCCCCTTTCGAGGTGGCGGCACAGTGGGGGCATCGGGCTCCGGGGGCGCGCACTCGGTTCCGGGGTCCGGTGCTTCCGGTTGTTTCTCCGACCTCGATGGAGGGTGATCCGTCATGTCCGCGACCCTGATCTCCAGCATTGCCCGTACCGCCGAGCCGCAGAGCATGCTCCGGCGCTTCCTCGCGCTCGACGCCGTCGTCACCGGGGCCAACGGGCTCGTCTACGCCGCCTTCTCCGGGCCCGTCGGGCGGCTGCTCGGGGTGGGGGAGGGGCTGGTGCTGGAGCTCGGCATCCTGCTCGCCCTCTACGGCGCGGCCGTCGGCTGGCTCGCCAGCCGCCGCGAGCCCCCGGCCGTCGCCGTCAAGGCGGTCGTCGAGATCAACCTGGCGTGGGCCGCGCTCAGCGTCGTCGCCCTGCTCGTGTGGTTCGACCCGACCACGGCAGGGGCGGTCTGGATCCCCGCGCAGGCCCTCACCGTGGCTGGGTTCGCCGTGCTCCAGCAGCTGGCCCTGCGCTCAAGGACCCAGTGACCGCAGGAACTTCACCGTCGCCGGGTCGGCCGGGAGCATCGTCTCGATGGCCAGCTCGGCGACGGTCACGTCCATCGGCGTGTTGAACGTCGAGATGGACGAGACGAACGACAGCGCCCGGCCCCCGAGTTCGATCCGCAGCGGCAGCGCGAAGTACGGCACCGGCACCGGGTCCTCGCCCGGGTCCTCGGTGCGGTGCCGGCAGCGGGTACGCCGACACCTCCTCGTACAGCTCGCGCAGCGGCTCCGACCGGGCCAGCGCGATCTGCCGCTCCATCTGGGCCAGCAAGTGCCCCCGCCACTCACGCAGGTTGAGGATCCGCGGCGCCAGACCCTCCGGGTGCAGCGTGATCCGCATCGCGTTCAGCGGCGGGACCAGCAGGTGCTCCGGCAGCCCGTCCAGCATCATCGCGATCCCGCGGTTCGCGGCGACCACGTTGTACGTCGCGTCCACCACCAGCGCCGGATACGGCTCGTAGCCGGTCAGCAGCGTCTCCAGCCCCTCCCGCAGCGCCCCCATCGACGGCGCGTCCAGCGGGGTCTCGGTGTACCGCGGCGCGTAACCGGCCGCCAGCAGCAGCGCGTTGCGCTCCCGGACCGGCACCTCCAGGTGCTCCGCCAGCCGCAGCACCATCTCCTCGCTGGGGCGGGACCGGCCGTTCTCGATGAAGCTGATGTGGCGGGCGGAGGAGTCGGCCCGGATCGCCAGGTCCAGCTGGCTGATCCGGCGCCGCTCCCGCCAGGTGCGCAGCAGCGGGCCCACACCCGTGCCGGCCGAAGTCGTCGTCATGGGCACGACCGTAACCGACCTGTGTCAGCCCAGGTCGAAGACGTTCCGCAGGCCGAGGCGGTACCGCCACCGGTCGTGCCGCTTGGCGTCCTCCAGCTCCGGCGGCCGGAACATCGGGAACACGGCGCACCGTGCGGCCGTCGAACCGGCCCGGTCCAGGAGGGCGTTGACGGCGGCTCGGGCCGAGGCGTTCGCCCCTTCCATCGTCGCCAGATCGATGTCCACGGCCACGTAGTCCCCGCACAGGAACAGGTTCGGGACCCGGGTCGCCGCGCTCGGCCGGTCGTACAGCGTGCCGGCCGGGTGGATCAGCAGCTCGTCCTGGTTCGTGGGGTTCGGGGTGCCCAGCCCGTCCACCCCCGGGTCCAGGAACCAGGAGTGCAGCCGGCCGTCACTCAGCACGGTCTTCCCCGTGTCGTTGAGCGACGCCTTCAGCTGCGCCCACACCTCCCGCGCGACCTCCTCGCGGGTGCACTCCTTCGCCGTCTTCCCGTAGAGGATCCCCGGCGCGTCCCACTCGGAGATGTCCACCGAGAGGCAGTCCACCACCGTGCCGTCCCCGTACTGTGCGGCGAACTCCTCCCGGGGCCAGTGTTCCGCCTGCTGAATGGCCGTCAGGGACCAGGGGGAGTCGACGCAGTTGACGTGGCCGTGCACCATGGGCGCGCGCTGCGTCAGGTAGAACTGGATGCCGGTCATCCAGTCGGTCCTCAGCCGGTCGCACCGGCCCAGCATCGGGTCGGCGGCCCGCAGCGCGGCCGGCCAGGTGCGCCGGGCGTGCTCCACGGGCAGGGCGCTGACGTAGTGGTCGGCGGTGATCCGGTGGACCGTGCCGTCGGGGTCCTCGACGGCCGCGTGGCCGATCCGGCCGTCCTCGTACGCCAGCTCGCGCAGCGTCCACCCCACCTTGAATTCCACGCCCAGCGACCGCAGACGGTCCGTCCACGGATCGATCCACGCCTCGTTGGTCGGGGCGTTGAGGATCCGGTCGGGCGGCCCGTCGGCCCCGCGGCCCAGGACGTTGAAGACGAAGGCCTCGCCGAGCGTGCCGACGGTGCGGGTGGAGGCCTCCTCGGCCTTGGTGGCCACGATGTTGCGGGTGATGCCGACCGCCAGGATGCGCTGGTACTCGTACGACATCCGGGCGGCCCGGGTGAACTCCCACCAGGGCGTCCGCTCCCAGACCTCGGTGCGGCGCTCGTCGCAGCTGGTCAGGAAGACCAGGACGCGGTTGACGAAGTACGCCACCTCGTGGGCGGGCAGCCGGACGAACGTCTCCAGCATCCCCGTCAGGGCGCGCCGCAGCTCGTCGGGGGTGAGCGCGGCGGGCCGGTCGCCGGCCCAGGGGATCGGGCCCCGCAGGTCCTCGCGGCCGTCGGCCCGGGCGAACATCATCTCGGGCGGGGCGACCAGGTTGTCCCAGACGCCGTGGGCGTTCCCGGGGAAGGGGATGCGGCGCATCGTGTCGGGGAGGTTGTGGTAGATGCCCGGGATGAAGCGGAAGCCGTGCTCGGCGGGGAGCGGCCGGCGCGTGCCGCGGGCGCTGCCGGGCACGTCCATGCTGCGGGCCTTGCCGCCGAGCGCGCGCCGCTCGTAGACCGTCACGGCGAAGCCCCGTTCGGCCAGTTCGTGGGCGGCGGTCAGGCCTGCGACGCCGCCGCCGAGGACCGCGACCCTGGCGCGGGAGCCGGGGCCGGGGGCGGGGCCGGGGCTGGTGCCGGGGGCGGCGCCGGCGACCCCGTTCGGCGCGACGGCCGCAGTCGCCGCTGCCGGGTCCGCGGCCGCCGCGGTCCCCGCCGTCGCCGCGGACGCGCCCGCCACACCGGCCGCTCCCGCCAAGAAGGTACGCCTGGAACTCATCCCATCCCCCTGCCTTACCGCCGGTAACAGGTCGCGTTCGGCGCAGGAGCATAGGAGGGCCGCCCGCGGCACGGAAGGCAGAACGGGACCCGTCCGCACTATGGCGCGAAACCTTCCCCACGCGATGTGCTGTGGGACATTGGAATTTCACAT
This sequence comes from Streptomyces sp. NPDC101118, assembly GCF_044759445.1. NCBI lineage: Bacteria > Bacillati > Actinomycetota > Actinomycetes > Kitasatosporales > Streptomycetaceae > Streptomyces > Streptomyces sp. NPDC101118. The sequence goes on from NZ_JBIVZG010000023.1 coordinate 134,867, forward strand.
GTCATGTCGCGCGGAAGGGCCCGTCGCGGTGCCGGCCGCGCGGCCCGAAGGGAGCACCCATGGCCATGGAGCCGCTGTCGCAGAAGGAGATCGAGGACCGGCTGCGCGAACTGCCCGGCTGGGCGGTGGAAGGCGACCGCCTCGCCCGCACCTTCCGCCTGGACTCGCACTTCGCCGCCGCCGCGCTCGTCCTCGGGATCGCCGCCGTGCAGGACCAGTTGGACCACCACTCCGACCTGACCCTCGGCTACAACACCGTCCACCTCGCCGTGAACACCCACGCGGCCGGCGGCGCCCTCACCGACCGGGACTTCGCCCTCGCCGAGCGCGTCCACACCCTGGCCCCCGCCCACGGCGCGTCCTGATGCAGCGTCCGCCCTGTCCGCCCTGTCCGCCCTGTCCGCCCCGTCCACACCGTCCGCCCCGTCCGCCCCGTCCGCCCCGTCCACACCGTCCGCACCGTTCGCTCCTGGACTACGACGCCGAAGCCGCGGAGTACGACGCCACCCGCGGCGGAGTCCCCCGGGCCGAGGCGGCCGCGCGCGCCGTCCTCGGCCTCCTCCCGCCGGCCACCCGCACCCTCCTCGACCTCGGCTGCGGCACCGGGATCGTCACCGCCCGCATGGCCCGCCCCGGCCTGCGGGTGCTGGGCGCCGACGCCTCGTACGGGATGGCCGCCGCCGCGGTCCGCCGCGGCGTACCGGTCGTGCTCGCGGACGCCACCCGGCTGCCGCTGCCCGACCGGCGCGTGGATGCGGTCGGTGCCGTCTGGCTGCTCCACCTGCTGCGCGCCCCCGGACTGGCCGAGGCCGTGGTGACGGAGGCGGCCCGGGTGCTGGCGCCCGGGGGAGTGTTCGTGACCACCGTCGACAAGGACGCCGCGCACCACGTGGGGTGTGACGTCGACGACGTACTGGCCCCGCACCTGACGGCCGATCCGGCCGACGGGGCGTGGCGGGTGACCGCGTACGCGGCCGCCGCCGGCCTGCGGCCCGTCGCCGAGGCGCACTTCACCGGCCACGGCCAGGGCCGTAGCCCGCGCCGGGCCGCCGAGGCCCTGCTCAAGGGCCGGTACGCCTCCCGCATCGCGGCCACCGGCCCGGCCGCCGGGGAACTCGCCGAGCGGCTGCTGGCGCTGCCCGACCCGGACCGGCCCCGCGCCGAACCCCGCTACCGCCTGCTGGCCTTCCGCCGCCCGCGGCACCCGGAGAGTCCTCGGCTTCCCAGGCCGGGGCGCTCATATACTGAGCGGCATGGCATGCCGCATCAGTGAGCTGGTCATCGACTGCGCCGACCCCGAGGGGCTCGCGGCCTTCTGGAGCGAGGTCCTCGGCTTCACCGAACTCGGCCGTGAGGACGACGGGGCCATCGAGATCGGTCCGCCCGACGCCGGCCACGGCGGCCCCCAGGCCACCCTGATCCTCAGCCCGAGTGACGACCCGCGGACGGGGAAGCTGCGCCTGCACATCGACGTCAACCCCACCGACCGGGACCAGGACGCCGAGCTGGAACGCCTGCTCGCCCTCGGCGCCAGGCCGGTCGACGTCGGCCAGACCGGCAGCGAGAGCTGGCACGTCCTGGCCGACCCCGAGGGGAACGAGTTCTGCCTGCTGCGGACGCGGCTGCAGCCGCTCTGAGGGGAGCGCCTTCCCGTTACGGGAGGCGCGCCGGTCAGAGGCCGTGTCGGTCAAGGGCTGCGCCGGTCAGAGGCTGCGTCGGTCAAGGGCTGCGTCGGTCAGAGGCCGTGTCGGTCAGAGGCTGCGTCGGTCAAGGGGTGCGTCGGTCAGAGGCCGTGTCGGTCAAAGGCTGCGCCGTCAGAGGGTGTGCCGGTCAAGGGCTGCGCCGGTCAGAGGCCGCGCCGACGGAAGGGACGGAACCGTCGTACCGCCCGCGCCAGGCGTGCCCGGCCGGTCGCGAGGCCGGCCGCCCGGCCGGTCGCCGGGCGGCGCCCGCCCCTTCAGACGTCGAAGACGGCCGGGTCCGGGCCGATGCGCCGCCCCGACTCCAGCGCGTCCAGCGCGGCCATGTCCGCCGCGTCCAGCTCGAAGCCGAACACGTCCAGGTTCTCCCGGATGCGGGCCGGCGTCACCGACTTCGGGATCGCGATCGTGCCGTGCTGGAGGTGCCAGCGCAGCACCACCTGCGCGGCGCTCCGACCGTGCTTCTCCGCCACTGCGGTCACCGCCGGCCGCGTCAACAGCTCCTTGCCCTGGCCCAGCGGGGACCAGGCCTCGGTCGCGATGCCCATCGAGGCGTGCAGGGCGCGCAGCTCGGCCTGGGCGAACAGCGGGTGCAGCTCCACCTGGTTCACCGCCGGGACCAGCGGGCTCTCGGCCCGCAGCCGCTCCAGCTGGGCCGGCAGGAAGTTCGACACGCCGACGGCCTTCGCCCGCCCGCTCTCCGCGATCTCCTCGAAGACCTTCCAGATGGCGAGGTAGTCCTCGCGCACCGGGCGCGGCCAGTGGATGAGGTACAGGTCGACGTGGTCGAGGTTCAGCTTCGACAGGGACGCGTCGAACTCGCGCAGCACGTTGTCACGGCCCCACCGCTCCTCCGGGCCGTTCCACAGCTTCGTGGTGACGAACAGCTCCTCGCGCGGCAGCCCGGACGCGGCGATCGCCTTGCCGGTGCCCGCCTCGTTGCCGTAGATCGACGCGGTGTCGATGCTGCGGTAGCCCGTCTCCAGCGCGGTCCCGACGGCCTGCGCCGCCTCCGCGTCCGGCACCTGCCAGACGCCGTAGCCGAGCTGGGGCATGAGCGTGCCGTTGTTGAGGCGGATGGTGGGGACCTGGTTCACGGTGGGGGCTTCCCTCGCGTCGTCGGACGGTACGGCCAGCGACAACCGGCCAGGGGGCCGGCCTATTCCCGCCAGGGGGGCGGGTGCTGGGGTGGTGGTGCGGGGGCCGGGCTTTGGTACGGGGTTATCGGCCCGCTGGGTGCGGGCTTGCGTGCTGGGTATGGGCTGGCGTTGGGTGCCGGCTTGTGTGCTGGGTATGGGCCGGCGTTGTGGGTGCGGGCTTGTGTGCTGGGTGCGGTGCGGGCTTGTGTGCGGTGCGGTGCGGTGCGGTGCGGTGCGGGCTTGCGTGCTAGGTACGGCCCTGCGCCCCGGCCGGTCTCCCTGTACGCGGCGGGCGGCAGGTCTGCTCCGGCACCGAGGCCCCGGCCTCCCGCCCCCGGGATCCGGGGCGGTGGTGCGGGGTGGCCGGTCGTGTGGTGTGTGGGTCCCCTCGGTGCTTGACCCGTCGTGGCCTGCAGGCCCTGCGGCAGGCCCACCCCTGGGGCTTTGGGGCTTCGCCCTG
>NZ_JBIVZG010000024.1:0-130799 GCF_044759445.1 Streptomyces sp. NPDC101118
GGGGGGGGGGGGGGGGGGGGGGGGGGGGGCGGGGGGGGGGGGGGGGGGGCGCCGGGGGGGGGGGGGGGGCGCGGGGGGGGGGGCGGGGCCGGGCCCCCCGCCCCCCCCCCCCCCGCGGCCGCCTCGCTCCGGTCCCGGCGGCCGTCGACGCCGACGCCGCCACCGCCACCGGGCGGGGCCCCGGTACCGCCAAGGCCGACGCCGCCACCGGCACCGGCACCGGTACCGCCACCGGCACCGGCCCCGGCACCGGACGGGGCCCCGGTACCGCCAAGGCCGGCGCCATCGCCACCGCCACCGGTACCGACACCGCCACCGCCACCGACACCGAGCGGGGCACCGGTACCGGGCGGGGCACCGTACCCGCGGCCGCGGCCCGGTCGGCGGCTGCACCGGCCCGCCGCCCCTCCCCGGCGGACCGGCTGCGGGCGTGGGCGGAACTGCTCCGCGTCCCGGCCGTGTTCACCGTGCCCGGGGACGCGCTCGCCGGTGCGGCGGCCGCGGCGGTGCGGCCCGGCCGCCGCACCGGTCTGGCCGTCGCCGCCTCCCTGTGCCTGTACGAGGCGGGCATGGCCCTCAACGACTGGGCCGACCGCGAAGAGGACGCCGTCGCCCGCCCGCACCGCCCGCTGCCCTCGGGGCGCATCCGCCCCGGGGCCGCACTCGCCGCCGCCGGCGCGCTCACCGCGGCCGGCCTCGCCCTGGCGGCCCGGGCCGGCCGGCCCGCCCTGGCCGTCGCCGCGCCGCTGGCCGTGACCGTGTGGGCGTACGACCTCAAGCTCAAGCACACCCCGGCAGGCCCCGCGGCCATGGCCGCCGCCCGCTCCCTGGACCTGCTGCTCGGCGCGGCCGCCTCGGCGGGCACCGTACGTCCCGCCCTGCGCCCGGCGTTGCTGCTCGGCGGGCACACGTACGCCGTCACCCAGGTCTCCCGCCGCGAGGCCGAGGGCGGTTCCACCGCCGCCCCCCTCGCCGCACTGGCCGCCACCACGGTGCTGGGCGCCCTGCTGGGCCGTGGCCCTGGCCCTCGTCGGACGCAGGCCGCCGCCACGCAGGCCGCCGGCACGATGGCCGCTGCCACCTCGGCGATCGCTCCCACCCCCGCTCCGACGGCCCACGCGCAGACCTCGGTCGCGCGGACTCCGATGCACGCCGCGCAGGTCGCGTCGGCTACCGGACGGACCGCGCCGGCCTCCGCGCAGACGTCGGTTCCCGCACCGACCCCGACGCCCGCCCCGCAGGCCGTGCCGGATCCCGTGTCGGCCCCGGTGGGCGCCGGGCGCGGGCCGCAGGGGGAGCCGGTACGGGTGACGGGCCGTCGGTTCGGTGCGGGCGACCGCCCGGGCGGGTCCGGCCCGCTCCGCCCAGCGGCCGGCGACCTCATACGCGTCGGACTGGCGGCCGCCTACTGGCGCGGGTTCGCGAGGCCGCTCGGGCACGCCGTGCTCAACCCGTCGCCCGTGCTCACCCAGCGGGCCGTCGGAGGCGGCATCCGGGCGATGATCCCGCTCCAGGGAGCGCTCATGGCGGGAGCCGGGGCGCCCCTCGCGGGAGTCGCCACCATCGCGCTCGCGCCCTTCGCCGCGCGGCTCGCCCGGAAGGTGAGCACCACGTGACGCACGGACTCCGACTCGGCTACGGCACCAACGGGCTGACCGACCTGCGCCTGGAGGACGCCCTCGCCCTCCTCGCCGACCTCGGCTACGACGGCGTCGGGCTGACCCTCGACCACATGCACCTCGACCCCTACGCCCCCGACCTGGCCGCCCGCACCGCCCGCATCGCCCGCCGCCTCGGCGAGCTCGGGCTCGCGGTCACCGTCGAGACGGGCGCCCGCTACGTGCTCGACCCGCGCCGCAAGCACGGCCCGACCCTGCTGGAGGCCGACGCCGGCGACCGCTGGTCCCGGATCCGGATGCTGGTGCGGGCGGTGCGGATCGCCGCCGACCTCGGTGCGCACGCCGTGCACTGCTTCAGCGGGATCCTCCCGGCGGGCGAGAGCGCCGACGACGGCTGGAAGCGGCTCGCGGACGGCCTCGGCGTGGTCCTCGACGCCGCCGAGGAGACCGGCGTACCGCTCGCCGTCGAGCCCGAGCCCGGCCACCTCCTCGAGAGCCTCGCCGACTTCCACCGGCTGCGCGCCGACCTCGGCGGCCCGGCCCCGCTCGGCCTGACCCTCGACATCGGGCACTGCCAGTGCCTGGAGCCGGCATCGCCCGCCGACTGCGTGCGCGAGGCCGCGCCCTGGCTGCGGCACGTGCAGATCGAGGACATGCGCCGCGGCGTCCACGAACACCTGCCCTTCGGCGAGGGCGAGATCGACTTCCCGCCGGTGCTGGCGGCCCTCGTCGACTCCGGCTACCGGGGGCTGACCGTGGTCGAGCTGCCCCGCCACTCCCACGCCGGCCCCGAACTCGCCGCGCACTCGGTGCGGTTCCTGCGCAACGGAGGCACCCGATGACGACCGCCCCCACGACCGCCCCCACGACCGGCGCCGGCCGCCCCGAGCTCGACGCGCTCGCCGACGCCCTGGACGCCGAGGGCCGTGACTGGCTGGCGGCCGCCCGCGCCGACGCGGCCTGGGAGCGGCGCTTCGCAGAGGCCGGCCGCCGCACCGGCGCCCCCGACGAGGCCCGCATCCTGCTCCTGGTGGCGGTCCGACCCGCCGACGGAACCGTCGTCCGCCTCTACCGCCAGGGCAGCGCCGCCGAGCGGCGCGCCGTCCTGCGCGCCCTGCCGTACCTCGACCTCGACCCCGCCCAGGGGGTGCCGCTGGTGGAGGACGCGCTGCGCGCCAACGACACCCACCTGGTGGCCGCCGCCGTCGGTCCGTACGCCGCCCGCCACCTGACCGCCCACACCTGGCGTCACGCCGTCCTCAAGTGCCTCTTCACCGGCGTCCCCCTCGCCGTCGTCGCCGCCCTGGCCGACCGGGCCCGCGGCGACGCCGAACTGGCCCGCATGCTCACCGACTACGCCGCCGAACGCACCGCCGCCGGCCGCACGGTCCCCGCCGACCTGCGCCGCGCCCTGGCCCTGACCGAGGAGCAGTAACGTGCGCATCTTCGACCCGCACATCCACATGACCTCGCGCACCACCGACGACTACGAGGCCATGTACGCCGCCGGGGTGCGCGCCGTCGTCGAGCCGTCCTTCTGGCTGGGCCAGCCCCGCACGTCGCCCGAGTCCTTCCACGACTACTTCGACGCGCTCCTCGGCTGGGAGCCGTTCCGCGCCGCCCAGTACGGCATCGCCCACCACTGCACCATCGCGCTCAACCCCAAGGAGGCCAACGACCCGCGGTGCACCCCGGTCCTCGACGACCTGGACCGCTTCCTCGTCAAGGACCAGGTCGTCGCCGTCGGCGAGATCGGGTACGACTCGATGACGGCCGCCGAGGACACGGCCATGGAGCGCCAGCTCCAGCTCGCCGCCGACCACGGCCTGCCCGCCCTCGTGCACACCCCGCACCGCGACAAGCTCGCGGGGCTGCGCCGCACGATCGACGTCGTGCGCGCCTCCGCCCTCGACGTCGGGCACGCCCTGCTGGACCACCTGAACGAGGCCACCGTCAAGGAGGCCAAGGACAGCGGCGCCTGGCTCGGCTTCTCCGTCTACCCCGACACCAAGATGGACGAGGAGCGCATGGTCGCCGTCCTGAAGGAGTACGGCCCGGAGAAGGTGCTCGTGAACTCGGCCGCCGACTGGGGCAGGAGCGACCCGCTGAAGACCCGCAGGGTCGGCGAGGCGATGCTGGCGGCCGGCTTCGACGAGGACACCGTGGACCGGGTGCTGTGGCGCAACCCCGTGGCCTTCTACGCGCTCAGCGGCCGGCTCGGGCTCGGCACCCCGGTGGCCGCCCCGGCCGCCACCCACGAGGGCAACTCGATCCTGCGCGGCGCGCCGAAGGACGCCCCGGAGGACGCCCCTGAGGCCCCCGCGGGAGTCGCGTCCGCCGCGCCGCCGCGCGAGGCGGCCGGGCCCGCGGCCGTCCCGGGCCGGCCCGCCCCCGTCCCGCCCGCCCCCGTCCGGGCCCGGGTGTAGCCCCATGCGCTTCCGCCACCACGACGGCACCACCGTCCACCTCGCGTACTGCACCAACGTGCACCCCGCCGAGACCCTCGAAGGGGTCCTCGCCCAGCTGAGCGCCTACTGCGAGCCGGTACGCCGCCGGCTGGGCCGGGAGCGGCTCGGCATCGGGCTGTGGCTGGCCGTGGACGCCGCCCGCACCCTCGACGCCGACCCCCGCGCCCTCGCCGCCCTGCGCGCCGAGCTCGACCGCCGGGGCCTGGAGGTCGTCACCCTCAACGGCTTCCCGTACCAGGGCTTCGGGGCCGAGCGGGTCAAGTACCGCGTCTACCACCCCGACTGGGCCCACGCCGACCGGTACGCGTACACCCTCGCCCTCGCCCGGATCCTGGCCGCCCTGCTGCCCGAGGACGCCGAGGAGGGCACCGTCTCCACCCTCCCGCTGGCCTGGCACACCGTGTACGACGACGAGCGCGCCGCCCGCGCCCGGGCGGCCCTGACCGAGCTCGGCCACCGTCTCGACGACCTCGCCGAGGACACCGGCCGCTCCGTGCGCATCGCCCTGGAGCCCGAACCCGGCTGCGCCGTCGAGACCACCGCCGACGCCATCGCGCCGCTGCGCGCCATCGGCCACGACCGGATCGGCATCTGCGTGGACACCTGCCACCTGGCCACCTCCTTCGAGGAGCCGGGCCCCGCGCTCGCGGCCCTGGCCGCCGCCGGCGTCCCGGTCGTCAAGAGCCAGCTGTCGGCCGCCCTGCACGCCGAGCACCCCGGCCGGCCCGAGGTCCGCGCGGCCCTCGCGGGCTTCGACGAGCCCCGGTTCCTGCACCAGACCCGCACCCGTGCCGCCGGCGGGCTGTGGGGCTGCGACGACCTCGGCCCCGCCCTGGCCGGCGGGGTGCTGCCCGAGACCGGGCCGTGGCGCGCCCACTTCCACGTACCGCTGCACGCGGCCCCCGCCGCACCCCTGACCGCCACCCTGCCCGTCCTGGACGAGGCGCTGGAGCACCTGGTCGGCGGCGAGCGCCCGCTGACCCGTCACCTGGAGGTGGAGACCTACACCTGGGAGGCCCTGCCGCCCGCGCTGCGCCCGCGCACCGCGGACGACCTCGCCGACGGCATCGCCGCCGAACTCACCCTCGCCCGCGACCTGCTGACGGCCCACGGCCTGAAGGAGCTGCCATGACCACCGCCCCCGCCGCACCGGCTGCTGCCGGCACGCCGACGGCTCCCGTGCCCGGGCGGCCCGTCCCGCTCCTCGTGCTGGACGTCGTCGGCCTCACGCCCCGCCTGCTCGCGCACATGCCGCACCTCGCCGCCCTCGCCGCGGACGGCTCCCGGGCGGCCCTCTCGACCGTGCTGCCCGCCGTCACCTGCTCCGTCCAGGCCACGCTCCTGACCGGCGCCACCCCCGCCGAGCACGGCATCGTCGGCAACGGCTGGTACTTCCGCGAGCTCGGCGAGGTGCTGCTGTGGCGGCAGAGCCACCGGCTCATCGAGGGGGAGCGGGTCTGGGACGCCGCCCGCCGCCGCCACCCCGGCTACACCGTCGCCAACATCTGCTGGTGGTACGCGATGGGCGCCGACGTGGACTGGACCGTCACGCCCCGCCCCGTCTACTACGCCGACGGCCGCAAGGAACCCGACTGCTACACCCGCCCCGCCGCCCTGCACGACGAACTGACCGGGCGCCTGGGCACCTTCCCCCTCTTCACCTACTGGGGGCCGGGCGCCGGCCTGCCCTCCTCCCAGTGGATCATCGACGCCACCCGGCACGTCATGGCCACCCGTGAGCCCGACCTCACCCTCGCCTACCTGCCCCACCTCGACTACGACCTCCAGCGCTTCGGCCCCGACGACCCGCGCTCCCACCGCGCCGCGGCAGACCTCGACGCCGCCCTGGCACCGCTGCTGGCCGACGCCCACGCACAGGGCCGCACCGTGGTCGCCCTCTCCGAGTACGGCATCACGAACGCCCGCCGCCCCGTCGACGTCAACCGGGCGCTGCGCCGGGCCGGGCTCCTGGAGGTGCACACCCAGGACGGCATGGAGTACCTCGACCCGCACGCCTCGCGTGCCTTCGCCGTCGCCGACCACCAGATCGCCCACGTCTACGTGCGCCGCCCCGAGGACCTGCCCGCCGTCCGCGAGGCCCTCGCCGGCCTGCCGGGCCTCGCGCGGCTGCTCGGCGAGGAGGGCAAGCGGGCCCACGGCCTGGACCACCCCCGCTCCGGGGAACTCGTCGCCCTCGCCGAGCCGGACGCCTGGTTCACGTACTACTACTGGCTCGACGACGACCGCGCCCCCGACTTCGCCCGGCTCGTCGACATCCACCGCAAGCCCGGCTACGACCCCGCCGAGCTGTTCATGGACCCCGAGGACCCGTACGTACGCCTGACCGCCGCCACCGCGCTGGCGCGCAAGAAGCTCGGCATGCGCTACCGCATGGCCGTGGTGCCGCTGGACCCCGCACCCGTGCGCGGCAGCCACGGCCTGCCGCCCGCCGACCCCGCCGACGGGCCGGTGCTGCTGTGCTCCGCCCCCGGTGCCGTCGCCGGCACGGTGGCGGCCACCGACGTCAAGGCACTGCTGCTCGACCTCGCCGCGGCGGGCACGGCACCCGCCGCGCACCGCGCACGGGCGGCCGCCGCGCGGTGAAGGGCGGACCTCAAGGATCGCTTGAGCGATCCTGCGGTCCCGCTGCACCGCCCTTCGACCCCCCTGGTCTTCCCTGGTGATCAATCGTCTGTATGGAGGAATCGAAATGGCAAAGAGCGCGATCATCGTGGGCGCCGGGCCGGTCGGTCTGATGCTCGCAGGTGAGCTGCGGCTCGGCGGCGCGGACGTCGTCGTCTACGACAAGCTGCCCGCCCCCAGCGGCGAGTCGCGCGGCCTCGGATTCACCAGCCGTACCGCGGAGGTCTTCGACCAGCGCGGACTGCTCGGCAGGCTCGGCGACATCCGCTGGGGCAAGCAGGGCCACTACGGCGGCGTCCGCATCGACTTCTCCCTCCTGGACGAGAGCCACTTCGGCGTCATGGGCCTGGCCCAGTCCGTCACCGAGGACATGCTCGGCCGCTGGGTCGAGGAGCTCGGCGTCGAGGTGCGGCGCGGCCACCAGCTGACCACCCTGACCGAGACCGGGGACGGCGTGGTCCTCGGCTTCCAGGGCCCCGACGGCTACACCGAGGCCACCGCCACGTACGTGGTCGGCTGCGACGGCGGCAAGTCCACCGTGCGCACCCTGGCCGAGATCGACTTCCCCGGCGACGAGGCCACCCGCGGCATGTACCTGGCCGACGTCGTCGGCGCGGACGTGCGCATGCGGCCCATCGGCGAGCGGATCGAGGGCGGCGGCATGGTCCTGTCCGTCACCCTGGAGCCGGGTGTGGACCGCATCGTCATCCACGAGGCCGGCGTCCGCCCGCACCACGGCGAGGGCGAGCTGGAGTTCGCGGAGCTCGCCGACGCCTGGCAGCGCCTGACCGGCGAGGACATCCACGGCGCCTCCGCCTCCTGGATGTGCGCCCTCACCAACGCCACCGGCCTGGCCACCCAGTACCGCAAGGGCCGCGTCTTCCTGGCCGGCGACTCCGCCCACGACCACGCCCCGCTCGGCGCCCAGGGCGTCAGCGTCGGCCTCCAGGACGCCGTCAACCTCGGCTGGAAGCTCGCCGCCGTGCTCGGGGACCGCGCCCCCGAGTCCCTGCTCGACACCTACCACGCGGAGCGCCACCCGATCGGCGAGCAGCTCATGCGCGACGTGCACTCCATGTCGCTGCTGTACCTCGCCGGCGAGGAGATGGAGCCGCTGCGCGCCGTCGTGCGCGAGCTCGTCACCCTGCCCGAGGCCGCCCGGCGGCTCGCGGGCCGCGTCTCCGGCCTGCACATCAAGTACGACCTGGGCGACGGGGGCCACCCCTCCCTCGGCACGCGCCTGGCGCCGCACCGGGCCGTCGAGCGCACCGACGGCACCCGGGCGAAGGTCGCCGAGCTGCTGCACGGAGCCCGCGGCGTGCTCATCGTCACGGACGGGGACGGCGCCCCGGCCGAGCTCGCCGCCCGCTGGGCCGGCCGCGTGGACGTCGTCACCGGCACCTGGGCCGACCAGGAGGCCGGCCACCAGGACGCCCCGGGGGCCGTGCTGGTCCGCCCCGACGGCTACATCGCCTGGGCGGCGCCGGACGGCGGCGACCTCGAAGCCGCCCTCACCCGTTGGTTCGGGGCGCCCGCGGCCGCCTGACGCCCGCCGCACGACACCCCCTCCGGCCCCACCCGCAGTTGAGGAGTAGGACATGGCAAAGGGCGCGATCATCGTTGGCGCCGGGCCGGTCGGGCTGATGCTCGCCGGCGAACTGAAACTGGGCGGCGTGGACGTCGTCGTCTTCGAGAAGCTCCCCGCCCCCAGCGGCGAGTCCCGTGGCGTGGGCTTCACCCGCCGCGCGGCCGAGGTCTTCGACCAGCGCGGTCTGCTGGAGCGCTTCGGCGACGTCGAATGGGCCCAGGGCCACTTCGGCGGGGTCCACATCGACTTCTCCAAGCTGGACGACAACCACTTCAGCGTCCGCGGCATCCCGCAGTACCGCACCGAGGAGATCCTCGAGGGCTGGCTGACGGAGCTGGGCGTCGAGATCCGCCGCGAGCACGAGGTGCTCGGCTTCCGCGAGACCGAGGACGGCGTCGTCGTCGAGTACGAGGGCCCCGCCGGCCGCGGCGAGGAGAGCGCGGGCTACCTGATCGGCTGCGACGGTGCGCGCAGCATCGTCCGCCGGCTCGCCGGCATCGACTTCCCCGGCTGGGAGCCCACCCGCGGGATGTACATGGCCGACATCGTCGGGGCGGACATCCGCCAGCGCCCCATCGGCGAGCGCGTGCCGGGGGGCATGGTCATGGCCTTCAACCTGGAGGACGGTGTCCACCGGATCGTCATCCACAACGAGTCGCTCCGCCCGCCGGAGGACAAGAGCGGCCTCACGTTCGAGACCATCGCCGACGCCTGGCAGGACATGACCGGCGAGCGACTGCACGACGCACAGGTCCGCTGGATCAGCTCCTTCACCGACACCACCCGCCAGGCCGCCCAGTACCGCAAGGGCCGGATCTTCCTGGCCGGCGACGCCACCCACATCCACATGCCGGCCGGCGCGCAGGGCATGAGCGTGGGCGTGCAGGACGCGGTGAACCTCGGCTGGAAGCTGGCGGCCGAGGTCACCGGCTGGGCGCCCGAGGGCCTGCTCGACACCTTCCAATCCGAGCGGCACCCGGTCGGGGAGCTGCTCATGCGCAACACCCGCGCCCAGACCAAGCTCTACCTCTCCGGCGAGGAGATGGAGCCGCTGCGCGCGGTCATGCAGGAGCTCGTCCAGGACGTCGCGGTGGCCCGTCACCTGGCCGGCCAGGTGTCCGGCCTCGACGTCCGCTACGACATGGGACCCGGCAGCCACCCGCGGCTCGGCCTGCGGCTGCGCCCCGACACGCCCCTCAAGCTCACCGACGGCAGCCCCGCCACCGTGCGGGACCTGCTCAAGCCGGCCCGCGGCGTGCTGTTCGTGACGCCCGCGGCGGCCGACTCCGACGCGCTGCGCGCCACCGCCGCGCGCTGGGCCGAGCGGGTGGACACGGTCACCGGCGACTGGGCCGAGGGCGAGGCGGACGCGCCGGACGCGCCGCACGCGCTGCTGGTCCGCCCCGACGGCTACATCGCCTGGGCCGCCCCGGACGAGGCCGGCCTGCAGGACGCGCTGGAGCGGTGGTTCGGGACCGTCTGAGCCGTCCGACGCCTCCGCCGGGTTCCGGCCCGGAAGCACCCCTCGCGTGGCGCGGGGGGTGCTTCCGCGTGTCACGGCGCCGGCACGCGGATCCACGGCGCCGTACGGGGACCCGGCGCCGGTACGCGGGACCCAGGGCGCCGTACGGGGACCCGGCGCCGGTACGCGGGACCCAGGGCGCCGTACGCGGTCCCGACCGGTCCGGAAGGCACCCGAAACCGGTCCAGGACGGGTCTTCCACCCGTATCCGAGCCCTGGTTGAGCGGCGCGACCGACCGTTGGCCGACACCACCCTGACCCCTGGGGAGCAGGCCGGACCGGCACACCGGCGGGGCCGACGCGGCGGCGCCGCGGTCCGGCCGTCCCCCGTCCCCTGAGCGGAGTGCTTTGTGAGCAGCGGACGTTTGGAAGTGTGCCTCGTCGGCGCCGGACCTCGCGGGCTGTCCGTCCTGGAACGGCTCTGTGCGCAGGAGCGCAAGTCCCCCCGCTGGGACCGGCTGACCGTCCACGTCGTGGAACCGGACCCACCGGGCTCCGGCCGGGTCTGGCGCCCCTCCCAGTCCCGGCACCTCCTGATGAACACCGTCGCCTGCCAGGTCACCGTCTACACCGACGCCAGCGTGGCCATCGAAGGGCCGCTGGAGGAGGGCCCGAGCCTGTACCAGTGGGCCAAGGCGCTGGGCCCCAGCGCGCTGACGCCCGGGGCGGGCACCCCGTACGACGACGAGACCCTCGCCGAGGCCCGGGACCTCGGACCGGACACGTACCCCACCCGCGCCCTGTACGGCCAGTACCTGACCTGGGTGTTCGGCCGGGTGACCGCCAGCGCGGCCGCGCACACCACCGTCCGCGTGCACGCCTCGCGCGCCGTGGCCCTGGAGGACGACGAGCCCGGCGCGGGCCCCGGCGGGGCGCAGACCGTGGTCCTGGAGGACGGCACCCGGCTGACCGGCCTGGGCGCCGTGGTGCTCGCGCAGGGCCACGTGCAGGTGCGGCCGACCGACACGGAGCGGGAGTTCGCCGCGTACGCCGCCCGGCACGGGCTGACGTACATCGCGCCGAGCAACCCGGCGGACGTCGACCTGTCTGCGGTCGCCCCCGGCGAGACGGTGCTCCTGCGCGGCCTGGGCCTGAACTTCTTCGACTACATGGCGCTGTTCACCCACGCACGCGGCGGGCTGTTCGAGCGCATCGACGGCCGCCTGGTGTACTGCCCCTCGGGCCGCGAGCCGCGGCTGTACGCCGGCTCCCGTCGCGGCGTGCCGTACCAGGCGCGCGGCGAGAACGAGAAGGGAGCGCACGGCCGCTACCACCCGCGGCTGCTGACCACCTCCTTCGTGGCGGCCCTGCGCGCCCGGGTACGCGGCGGGGAACCGATCCGCTTCGGCGCCGAACTGTGGCCGCTGGTCTCCAAGGAAGTGCGCACCGTCTACTACGAGACGCTGCTCGCGCAGCGCGCGGCGCCGGCCGCGGTGGCCGCCTTCGCGGAGGCGTTCCTGCGGGCGCAGGACGACGGGGCCGAGGACGTGCTGCTCACCGCGGCCGGCATCGGCGACGACGAGCGCTGGGACTGGGACACGGTCGCGCGGCCGTACGGCGAGCAGGTCTTCCGGGACCTGACCTCCTTCCGCGGCTGGCTGCGCGGCTACCTCGACGAGGACCTGCGCCGGGCCCGCGAGGGCAACGTCAGCGGCCCGTTCAAGGCGGCCCTCGACCTGCTGCGGGACCTGCGCAACGAGCTGCGCCTGGCGATCGACCACGGCGGCCTCGACGCCGACTCCCACCGCGACGAGCTCGACCGCTGGTACACACCGCTCAACGCCTACCTGTCGATCGGCCCGCCGGCCTCCCGCATCGAGGAGATGGCCGCCCTGATCGACGCGGGCGTCCTCGACGTCACCGGTCCCGGGCTCCAGGTGACCGCCGACCCCCTCGACCCCGAGGGCCCGGCCTTCGTCGGCACCTCCCCGGACGTCACCGGCCTGCGGGTGCGGGCCACGGTGCTGATCGAGGCCCGGCTGCCGGAGATCGACGTGCGGCGCACCGCCGACCCGCTCATGGAGCGGCTGCTGAGCACCGGTCAGGCCCGGACCCACCGCATCGCGGGCGCGGACGGCTCCTCGTACGAGACCGGCGGCCTGGCCGTCTCGGAGCGCCCCTACCACCTGCTCGACGGCCAGGGGGTGCCGCACCTCAGGCGGTTCGCATACGGGGTGCCCACCGAGGCCGTGCACTGGGTGACCGCGGCCGGCATCCGGCCGGGCGTGGGCTCGGTGACCCTGGAGGACTCCGACGCCATCGCGGCGGCGGTGCTGGCGCTGCCGGAGCCGCGCCCCGCGCTGCGGCGGCCCGGGGCGGCGGCGGTCGCGGCCGGCCCGGCGCTGTCCGGCAACGCGGGTGCGGGAGCGGTCGCGTGAGCCGTGCCGCCGACCGCCCCGCCGGCCCGGACACGGGGCTGCTGTCCCCGGTCCGGGCCGGCACCCCCGTCGAGGCCGCCGTCGCCGACGGCGCCTGGATCCAGGCGATGCTGGACGCGGAGGCCGCACTGGCCCGCGCCCAGGCGCGGTGCGGCACGGTCCCGCCCGCGGCCGCCGCCGCGATCACCGCCGCCGCCCGGGCCGCGGACTTCGACGCCAGGGAGCTGGCGCTGGCCTCGCGCGAGACCGCCAACCCGGTGGTGGGCCTGGTCGCGGCGCTCACGGCGCGGGTCGCGGCCCGCGCGCCGGAGGCCGCCGAGTACGTGCACCGCGGCTCCACCAGCCAGGACGTCTTCGACACCGGCGCGATGCTGGTGGCGACCCGGGCCCTGCGGCTGATCGTCGCGGACCTCGGGGCGGTCGCCGACGCCCTCGCGGGCCTGGCCGCCGGCCACCGGGACACGGTGATGGCCGGACGCACCCTCGCCCTGCACGCCGTACCCACCACCTTCGGGCTGAAGGCGGCCGGCTGGCGCCAGCTGGTACTGGAATCCGCCGAGCGGCTGGAGCGGCTGGCCGACGGCGGCCTGCCGGTCTCCCTGGGCGGCGCGGCCGGCACGCTGGCCGGCTACCTCCAGTACGCGGGCGACGACGCCGACCCGGCCGCCGTCCTGGCCGAGCTGACGGCCGCCTTCGCGGACGAGACCGGCCTGGCCGCACCGGTGCTCCCCTGGCACGCGCTGCGCACGCCGGTCGCCGACCTCGGCGCGGCCCTCGCGCACACCGCAGGGGCTCTGGGGAAGATCGCCGCGGACGTGCTGGTCCTGGCCCGCACCGAGATCGGGGAGGTGGCCGAGCCGGCGGCGGCCGGACGGGGCGCCTCCTCGGCGATGCCGCACAAGCGCAACCCGGTGCTGTCGACGCTGATCCGCTCCGCCGCCCTCCAGGTGCCGGCGCTGGCCGCCGTCCTCGCGCAGTGCCTGCCGCACGAGGACGAGCGGTCGGCGGGTGTCTGGCACGCCGAATGGCAGCCGCTGCGCGAGGCCCTGCGGCTGACCGGCGGGGCCGCGCACACCGCCGTGGAACTGGTCCGCGGCCTCACCGTGCACCCCGGGCGGATGGCGGCCAACCTGGAGGCCACCGGCGGGCAGCTCGTCTCCGAGCGGGTCTCCGCCGTCCTCGCCCCGCGGCTCGGCAAGGCGGCCGCCAAGGAGCTGCTGACCCGGGCGTCGCTGCGGGCGGCCGAGACCGCCCGCCCGCTGGCCGGCGTACTCGCGGAGTCCGACGCACTGCGGGGGGTGCTCACACCCGCGGAGCTCACCGCGCTGCTCGACCCGGCCGGTTACACGGGTACGGCCGGCGCGCTGGTCGACCGCGCGCTGGCCGCCGGCCCCGCCGGGGCCCGGCCCGAACCGAAGGACCGCCCGGACCCGGTGCGGTGACCGGACGCGCCTCGGGCACCCCTCGCGACGCTGCGAGAGGTGCCCGAGGGGTTGGGGAGGGACGGGGCGTCAGACGGTGCCGAGGCGGAAGCCGACGCCCCGGACGGTGACGATCCAGCCGGGGTGGCCCAGCTTGCCGCGCACGCTGCTGACGTGGGTGTCCACGGTGCGGCGCGACCAGGAGTCGCCCCACACCTGCTGGAGCAGCTGCCGGCGCGGGACCACGGCGTCGGGATGCTGCGCCAGCAGGCGCAGCAGGTCGAACTCCTTGCGCGTCAGGGCGACCGGCACGCCGTCGACGGTCACCTCGCGGGAGCCCACGTCGATGTGCAGCCGGCCGTGCCGGATCTCCTGGGCCGGTCCCGCGGCGGCCGCCGACTGCCACTGGGTGCGGCGCATGACGGCCTCGATCCGGGCCATCAGCTCCCGCATGCCGAAGGGCCTGGTGACGTAGTCGTCCGCGCCCGCCTGGAGCCCGAGCACGCAGTCGATCTCGGACTCGCGGGAGGTGACGATGATGAGCGGCACCCGGCTGACCGACCGGATCGCCCGGCACACCTCCAGCCCGTCCAGGTCCGGCAGTTCGAGGTCGAGCAGGACGAGATCGGCGCTGCCGTAGGCCTGTAGCGCCGCGCCGCCGTGGGGCGCCCTGGTGCAGGTGTGGCCGTGCCGGCGCAGCTGGTGCGCCAGCCCGTCCCCCGCGTCGGCGCCCACGACCAGGATGCGCCGCCCGGAGACCGCGGGCGCGGTCCGGGGGGCGGCCCCGCCCAGTACGTCCCGCAACGACGTGTGGCCGAGGTCGCCCGGTCCGGGGGCGCCGCCGAACGCGTGCTGGCCGGGGGGCCGGGAGTCGACGGGGCACGGCAGCCGCGCCCCCCGGACCAGTGCGGTGGCCCGCGGCCCGTCGTGCTCGGGGTGCGGAGTGGACGTCTGGTGCTCCAGCAGTGCCTGCGCCTGAACCTGACTCATGCCTCCCCCGGGGGGTCGTGGCGGGTCCGGACCGGTCCGGCCGCCCTCCGCGCCGACGCTAGCGGCGTGCGGTCGAGGCCTGGTGCAGCGCCGGTCCAGGTGCCGCCCCCGGGCGCGCCCGCCGGTCAGCGGCCGGCGCCCCCTACACCGTGAACACCTCGGTGGCGGCGTGGTTGGGGTCGCCCGCCCGCAGGTGCAGCTCGCCCTCGCCGGGCAGCATGACCACGGAGGCCACCGTCCGCTCCAGGCGGAAGATCCCGTGGTCGGGGATGCACACCGGCGGCCGGGACAGCACGGCGAAGTGCTCCTCAGGACCGGCCTGCGGGCCGAGTCCGGCCAGGCCCTTCGTCACGGCCTCCAGCCGCTCGTCGGAGTTGACCCGGTCGGGAGCCGACTGCCGGTCGTGCGGGACGAAGTCCGCGTGCAGGTAGTGGTTGGTGTGCGCGGCCTCCCGCTCGGCCGGCTCGGTCACCCGCAGCTCGGTCCCGCACAGTTCGGCGTACACCGCGCGCCGCCGGTCGCACAGCACCAGGTTGCGCGAGCTGGACAGGGTGAGCCCGGCCAGCATCTCCAGGGCCTCGTCCACGCTCCCGGCCCCGTCCAGCAGGTGGCGGATGGCCAGGTACGGGGTGAGGCCCGGCCGCCACAGGCCGTCGGTCACCAGGTTCAGCCCGATCGCCAGGCCGTCGCTGTTCATGCCCAGGTAGCCGAGCAGGCCCGCGAAGCTGAGCACCGTCACCCGGCGCGGCGCTCCCGCCCGGGCCAGCGACAGCACCGCGATGTGGCTGTCGACGCCCGCGTTGAGGTCCACCGTCTGCGCGAGGACCGGCCGGGCGGCCGGCCCGGTGCGCGCGTACGTCGTGCAGTCCCCGGCGGTCGGCACCCCGGTGTAGCCCATCACCTCGCGGCGCAGCTGCAGCAGCCACGCCTCGTCCTCGGAGATCCCGGCCCCGGCCGCCAGCCCCGCCACCTCCTCGGCCAGGTCCGGGACCGCCGCCGTGATCTCCGCACGGTACGCGGAGACCGACGGCAGCAGCCCCGTGAACGTCAGCGGCCGGTCGGTGAGGCGGCCCAGCCGTGCCAGGCCGTCACCGAGGAAGGCGCGCAGCGGGCCGGCGAGTGCCGCCCCGTGGGCGCGGCCCAGCTCGAAGGGGGTGCCGACGGCCTCGACGTACGCGGTGCTCATGCGGAGCCGGATGCCTTCTTGGGGCCCTGGGAGAGGGCGGCGAGGACCTGCGGCCACTCGGCTCGCAGGATGCTGTAGAAGACCGCGTCCCGGCGGCGGCCGCCCGGCATGTAGTTGTAGGAACGGGCGGTGCCCTCCTCGGTGGCGCCGATGTTGCGCAGGCCCTTGCGGGCCTGGACGTTGAGCTCGTCCGTCTTGAACTCCACGCGCTCGGCCTCCAGCACCTCGAAGCAGTGCTGGAGCAGCAGCAGCTTCGCCCAGTGGTTGATGCCCTTGCCGCGGAAGTCGTGGCCCAGCCAGGACGCCCCGATCTCCAGCCGGCGGTCCTTCTCGGCGAAGCTCAGCAGGCTCATGCTGCCCGCGACGCGGCCGCTCTTCTTGTCCCGGATCACGTAGACGGCGCGGCGGCCGGCCGCGTGCTCGGCGAGGTTCGAGTCGAAGAACGTCTCGAAGTCCGCGTCGTCGCCGACGACGACGGTGAAGTAGCGCCAGATGTCGGGGTCCATGGCCACGGCGCGGATGTCCTCGCGGTCGGGCGCGCAGAGCGGGGTCAGCAGGACGTGCTCGTTCTCCAGGTGGGTGGAGACCTTCTCGGACCAGCTCATGGGGGAACTCCTGTGGGCGAGTAGCGAAGAGGGGGGAAGGTCAGTGTGGACGGCCGGGGGAGACCGTTCCAAGATCAGACGGTGCTCACTCAGCCAGCTCGCGAAGCTTCTCCAACCGGCTGTGCACCACGCCGTGGTTGACGAGGAAGTCCTCGGGCTTCCGGGGGCTGCTCTCGACGCCCTCCTCGGCCAGGGCCTCGCCGAAGTTCTGCCCGTACTCCGCGGTCCGCTTGGCCGCCGCCTGCACCGCCCGGTACGCCTGGTCGCGCTCGACGCCCGCCTCCAGCAGCTCCACCAGCACCGACGACGAGCACACCAGCCCGTGGGTGGCGGCGATCGACTCCCGCATGCGGTCCGGGTCGATCCGCAGGTTCTCCAGCAGCTCCGTGGCCTTGACCGTCTGGAAGTGCGCCACGGTCAGCGCGTCCGGCAGCAGCACCTTCTCGACCGCCTGGTGCGCCAGGTCCCGCTCGTGCCACAGCGCCACGTTCTCGAGCGCCGTGTTGGCGTACCCGCGCAGCAGCCGCGCCAGCCCGCACAGCAGCTCGCTGCCGGTCGGGTTGGCCTTGTGGGGCATGGCGCTGGAGCCCTGGTACGCCTCCACGCGCTGCTCCTCCACCTCCCGCACCTCGGTGCGCTGCAGCAGCCGCAGTTCCAGCGCGATCTGCTCGATGCAGGCGCCCAGCGCGGCCACCGCCTGGAGCAGCTGCGCGTGCCGGTCGCGGGCCACGACCTGGCTGGGGGACTGCTCCACGCCCAGGCCCAGCTGCTCGCACACGTACTCCTCCACGGCCGGGTCGATGAGCGAGTACGTGCCCACCGCGCCGGAGACGGTGCCCACCGCGACGGCCTCGCGGGCGGCCGCCAGCCGCTGCAGGGACCGCTCGATCGCGAACGCGAAGCCGCCCAGCTTGTGGCCGAACGTGGTGGGTTCGGCGTGCACGCCGTGGGTGCGGCCCACCGTGACCGTGTCCCAGTGCTCGAAGGCCCGCTCGACCAGCACCGCGCGCAGCCGCTGCACCGCGGCGGCGAGGACGTCCGAGGCCTGCGCCAGCGTGAAGCCGAGGGCCGTGTCGACCAGGTCGTAGCTGGTCATGCCGAGGTGGACCCAGCGGGCCGAGGACTCCGGCATCTGCTCCGTGTAGGCCGTCAGGAACGAGATCACCTCGTGGTCGCGTTCCTTCTGGATCTCCACGACCCGGGACGGCAGCGGGGCCGTGGCCGCGCGCATGTCGTCGAGGACCGCGGCCGGTACGCGGCCCAGCCGCACCTGCGCCTCGGTCGCGAGGATCTCCACGCGGACGTAGGTCTCGTACCGGTGCTCGTCCGAGAAGAGGTTCGCCATCTCGGGCAGGGTGAAACGAGGAATCATGGGACAGCCTTCTCGCTGGTGGTGGTCGGTGGGGCGGCGGACGGTGGGGCCGGTGGTGCGCCCGCCCCGCGGGTCCGGGTGCGGGGCGTCAGAAGGCCGCGAAGTACTCGCGCTGCTCCCATTCGGTGACCTGGCCCGGCACCGGCGCGGCCTGCAGCGCCCACGCCTCGTACCGGCGCACCTCGCTCTCCTTGAGCCTGGCCAGACAGACGGCCAGCGGTTCGCCCAGCAGCCGGGCGGCCCGGCCCGCCGTGAAGGCCTCCAGCGCCTCGCGCAGCGACTGCGGCACGATGTCGCGGCCGGGCTCCCGGACCCCGGTCCCGGCCGCCCCGGCACCCGGTCCGGACGCGCCCTCCCCGCCCTGCGCACCCTCCAGGGACTCCAGGCCCTCCAGGCCCGCGAACAGCTGGGCGGCGATGTTCAGGTACGGGTTCGCGCTGGGCTCGCCGATGCGGTTCTCGATGTGCGCGCCGGCCCCCGAGCCGACCACGCGCAGCATGGCCGTGCGCGACTCCAGGCTCAGGCCCACCCGGGTCGGGGACAGGGCGTGCTGCGTGCCCAGGCGCTGGTAGCCGTTGACCGTGGGCACCGACAGCAGGAACAGGTCGCGCAGCCAGTCCTGCAGGCCCTCGGCGTACGCCTTGCTCGTGGGGGAGAGCCCCACCGAGAGGCCCTCGGCGCTGAAGACGTTGCGGCCGGTGGCGGTCTCCAGGACGGACTGGTTCAGGTGCCAGCCGCTCGGGTCCGCCCCGGCGATCGCCGGCTGCGACATGAACGACGCGTGCAGGCCCCGGGCCGCGCACCAGCGCTTGGTGAAGACGCGGAAGAACAGCATCGCGTCCGCCGTGTCCAGCGCCGACATGGGGTCGAACGTGGTCTCCACCTGCCCCGGGCCCATCTCGTGCTCCATCGACCGCACCGGCAGCCCCAGGCCCAGCAGGGCCAGGGCCAGCGGGTCGGTGACCGGCGCGACGGTGTCGTACGCGGCGTCCAGGTTGAACTGGTAGCCCGCGTTCATCGCGGCCACCCGCGGGGCCGGGCCCTGCAGGCCGAAGCCGTTGCCCTCGTTGCCCGGATCGTCGTCCAGGCGGCGCGCCAGGTACCACTCGACCTCCAGGCCGAGCACGGGGATCAGCCCGCGGCCGGCGTAGCGGTCCAGCACCCGGTGCAGCACGTGCCGCGAGGACAGCGGGTGGGGGCGGCCGTCGCGCAGGTACTCGTCGCCGATCACCCAGGCCGTGCGCGCCCCCTCGCCGGGCAGCACCAGGAAGGTCAGCGGGTCGGGCACCAGCACGAAGTTGCCCAGGCCGGCGATCTCGTCGACGCCGATGCCGTGCTCGCCCCGGTAGTCCACCGCGGTGGTGCAGGCGGTGTCCTTCAGGAACGGACCGGGGCTGTAGTTCATGCCGTTGCGCAGCACTCCGCGGAAGGTGCGGGCGGTCAGCGTCTTGGAGCGCACCAGGCCGTGCGGGTCGCCCCACACCAGGCGGACGAGGTCGACGTCGTCCAGTCCCGCCTCGATGCGCTCGGCAGCCGCCAGCCGGGCGTCGTCCCACAGCCCGTGGTCGGCGACGAACCCGTGGCTCCCGACGCTGCCCTCCGCTGCGGGGGTCGACCATGACCTGGAATACATGACGGGGAGGGTCCTTTCGTCAGAGGGGCGGCTCGTCAGACGGCCGACAGGGGTCCGACCCGGGGCCGGGCCGGCTCCGTACCGGCCGCCTCGACCGGGGTGCCGGTGACGGACCGCCAGTGCCAGCCGGAGTCGAAGGCCGTGACCTCGGCCTGCTCCCCCTGCTCGGCGAGCACGGCCGCCTGCTGCGTCATCCGGGCGATGAAGGCGGCCACCTGGTGCGCCGCGAGCATCTCCTGCTCGGTGTACGGCTCGCCGTCGGCGCGGACGATGCGCAGGTCCATGAACCCGTTGAAGGGGCGTCCGCACACCTCGACCGCGTGGGGGCTGCGGATCGTGAACCGCACCATGTTGTTGACGTGCCCGTGGTGGTGCTGGTCGGAGTAGTGGGCGATGTCGGGGATGGTGGGCGGCACGAAGTGGTCGCGCTCCAGGACCTTCTCGGTCCGCGGCAGGTTGCCGGCGATGAAGTGCCAGGAGTTGTACTGCATGCGCGAGGACATCGCCCAGGCGGTGTCGGCGAGCGTGGCGAGCGAGTCGCCGTAGTGCCGCCGGGCCTCCTGCGCGGGGACCACGCAGCAGAAGAAGTCGGTGATGCCCCAGGTGGTGATCTCGTCCCAGGACTCGGCGCGCAGCGCGCGGACCAGCTCCGGCAGCGACCGGATGCCGCGGCTCATCGCGAAGTCGGCCGAGAACGCGGCGGTGGTCGCGGCGACCGCCTCGTACACGGCCGCCTCCAGACCGGTGCCGAACTCGCCGTAGGGGCGGGCCAGCCAGGCCGTGTCGGTGCCGTCGGCGAGCCGCAGCTCGGCCAGCCGGTCGCCGGTCACGGGCAGCGTGGCGCGCAGGTGCTCGGTGACCTGCCGGTCCCGCTCCGCGGCCACCTCGCCGTACGGGGCCGCGACCTTTTCGACCTTGTGGATCAGGGCGCCGTGGATCTCGCGGTACAGCTGGACGGTGCGGGCCACCTCGGGGCGGTGCAGGCCCAGCGCCGTGGCCAGGGCCATCAGCGCGTCGATGCCGGCGTCGGGGCCGGCCGCGGGGATCCGCTCCCCGCCCAGGGCGTCGTTGTAGTTGCGGCGGGTGCGCTCCAGCAGGCGGCCCACGTTGTCCGGGGTGAGCTGCGAGCCGTTGGCCTCCTCGATGCGGCCGTACCCGGCCGAGCGGATGAGCAGGGTGATGCCCACGACCAGCAGGGCGTCGTGGTCCGACCACAGCTCCAGCGGCAGGCCGGTCAGGCTGCCGAACACGCAGTCCGGGTGGCCCGGCCACAGGGTCTTGCCCACGACCGTGTTGGTGTCGCGGAAGTTCGTGTACTGCTTGTCCTCGACGTAGAGCATGAACGGGGCGGTGCGCTGCGCGGCCTCGGTCAGCTGCGCGAGGAGCGCCCCGCGGCCCTCGTCGCCCTGCTCCGCGAGCCAGCGGCGGCTGTCGGCCGCGTACCGGTCGAACCGCTCCTGAGCCCTCGTCACCTCGTGCCGGTACTCGTCCAGGTGCCGCTGGGTCCACGGCACCCGCAGCACGCCGGCGACGAGCGTGTGCTGCTTGGCGAGCGGCTGCTGGGAGGGGACGCGGACGACGACCCGGCCGCCGGTGGTCAGGCCGATCTCGCCGAGGAACGCGGTGCGCTCCGCGGGGTCGGCGACGGCCCCGGCCGGCTCCCGGCCGTCCAGGGACAGCCCGGCGACGACCTTCAGCGCGGCGGCGTCCGCGGTGCGCAGGCCGCCCGCCTGGACCTCGGCCGGCACGTATCCGTCGAGCGTGAGCAGGGTGTCCAGGGCCGCGTGCAGGTCGGGCGCGGCCGAGGCCTTGCGCCACACCCGGGCCAGCAGCCCGGGGAACCCGGCGTCCTCCTCGCGCACCCGGTCCGGCTTGGGCGTGGCGCCGGCCGCCAGGCCCAGGCGGCTGGGCCGCCGGCTCTGGCGCTTGCGTGCGTTGGCGGCTCTGCGGGAGCCCTCGCGGTCCACGGGCGCGGTCATGCGGCACCTTCTCCGGTGAGTGCGATGTGGCTCCACATCGCGTCGTCGGTGGGCGTCCAGTCCTCGTCGACGTAGATGCAGTCGACCGGGCACTCCAGGACGCAGACGGGGCAGCCCGAGCACAGCTCGGGGATGATCACGACGTCGAGTCCGCGGTCGAAGATCGCGCCGAACTTCTCCGGACAGCTGCGCAGGCAGGTGTCGCAGGTGATGCACTCGGACTTCTCGATGCGGCGTGGGGGCTTGGTCCAGTTGCCCGCGCGGCTGCGCGTGGCGATCCTCATGGCTCGGTCGGACGTGGCATCCGACGGAGCGTTGTTTTCCACGGGCATGGGACCCCTTAGACGTCGTGTCGATGACGGCTCGAACGGACGCTCCGAGCATCCGGGGTTCCTCTCGACCAACTCCGGAACCGGGGTCGGGGCGTACTGGAGCGCCCGGGCCCGCGGCGGCGGGCCCGCCCCCGCACCGCGGCGTGCGGTGCGGGGTGCGGCGGTCCGGAGGTGTGCCCGGAATGTCGGCTCCGGATCACTAGCGCCACTCGAGCCCAGCGCGATGCGGGCACCTCAGGCTGCTGGCCGGTCTACACGTAGCGAGGTGCGTATGGATACGGCGGTGGAACGGGCGGTCTCGTGTATTCGGGAGCATTACGGTGAGCCCCTGGCCCTGGCACGGATCGCGGAGAGCGCCCTGCTCAGCCGGTTCTATTTCGCGCGGCTGTTCAAGGAGGAGACCGGGCTGACCCCCGGCAGGTTCCTGGCAGCGGTCCGCATCCACGAGGCCAAGCGGCTGATCGGGACCACCTCGATGAGCATCACCGACGTGTCCTGCGCGGTCGGTTACAACAGTCTCGGCTCGTTCACGAACTGCTTCACGGCCGGCGTCGGGGTGTCCCCCGGCCGGTTCCGCCGGCTGGTGCGGGACGGCGGGACGGGGCTGCCCGTACCGGTTCCGGAGCCCGACCCGTGGTCGGGACGGGGCACGGTCGGCGGGACGATCAGCCTGCCCGCGGGCCACGGCAATGCCCGGGTGTTCCTGGGCGCCTTCGCCACGCCCGTCGTCCAGCACCCGTGCGTCGCCTCCGCCGTCTTCGACGTACCGAGCGGCCGGCCGTCCTGCTACTCCCTGAAGGACGTCCCCGAGGGGAACTGGCACCTGCTCGCGGTGGCGGTGGCCGACGGCCCCGGGCCCGACGGCGCGGCCCGCCGGACCCCGCTCGTCGGCGGGCGCGGCGTGCTGCCCGTGATGGTGACCGCCGACGGCGTCACGAGCACGGCGGTGCGGCTGCGCCCGGAGCGGCGGACCGATCCGCCGGTCCTGCTGGCGCTGCCCGAACTCGTGCCCCCGGCCACCTTCGTACCGCCCCCCGGGTGCCCCTCCACCGCGCTCCACGACACCGGCGAACGGCGCCCGGCCGCGGGCCGGCTCCGGCTGGTGCCCGCGGCACCGGTGCCGTGACGGGTGCGCCCGCGGGCCGGGTCACGGCATCAGGTCCTGCTTGGTCTTGAGGCGCTCGGCGAGCTGGCTCCACTCCGCGCCGATGCGCTCGGCGATCGGGGCGATGACGCCGAGCCAGTGGGCCGGGACCGCGTCGACCAGCTCCCGCCAGCCCTCGTCCGGCTCGGTGGCGTGCAGCTGCATCCAGCGGAGGAACTCCCGGCCGCCCGCGGTGTAGCGGATGGCGGGATCGGTCGCCATCTTCGCCGCCACCGTCGTCCAGGCCGGCACCTCCTCGGTACGGTTCCTGCGCTGCGGCGCGCTGCCGACGGCCGGTGCCACGCGCAGCGGGACACGGGCCGGGCCGGCGGGATGCGCACCGCCGGCCGTCGCCGGCAGGGCCCGCGGCGGCTCCCCGGCCGGCCGCACGGGCTCCACGGGCGGGACGGACCGCAGGGGCCCCGGCGCCGCGTCGGGCGTCCGGCGGCCGCTGCGCTCGGGGCTTTCGCCGCGCCGCAGCCGGGCGCTCACGTCGTGGACCGTGCCGAGCGACACGTCGGTCTCCCTGGCCACCTGACGCAGCGGGGCGTTCGGGTGCGCGGCGATGTACTCGGCGGCCCGCCGCCGGCCCTCGCCCGGACCCACCGGACGCCGCCGGCCGTCCCGGCCGATGCGCTTGCCGTCGAGCGGCGTGCCCTCCGCCGGCTTCTCGCGCATCGACGCGATCGTCTTCGCGCTCAGTCCGGTGATGCCGGCGACGGCGCGGTCGGACCAGTCGGGGTGGGAACGCAGGACGCGCTGGGCTCCGGACACGCGGTCGGCCTTCGACAGCGGCAGTCCGTGCGTGCCGTTCGCCTTCATGGCGATGACGAGCGCCTCGGAGTTCGAGCAGTCGACGAAGCGGGCCTTGATGCTGCTGTCACCGCGCAGCCTGGCGGCCTCCAGGCGGTGCAGGCCGTCGATGACGCGGTAGCCGTCGATCTGGACCAGGATGGGCGGCAGCTCCGTCGAGCCGGCGGCGTCGACGAGGTGCTGGAGGTGCGCGGCGTCCATGCCGCTCTGGCGCAGAGGGGCGCCCGCCGAGAGGGCGCCGACGGGGACGTCGTGGGCCGGAATCTGCTCGAAGTGCTTCAGGTCGAATTCGCTGCGGCCCGACGCGTCGACGGTCTCCGTGCTGACGGAGCCGAACGCGTTCGTGATCAAGATGGCCTGGGCACTGCTCGGAGCCATTCCTTCACTTCCTCTCTGCTGCCGCTGCCGACGAGCGTCGCAGGAGGGGCTCCAGCAGCAGTCGAGGGGGGATTGACGTTCCCTGGAAATGCGCTGTAGGGGCCTCTTTCTGTGGTACCAGAAAGGCCGTTCCGTTCAGTAGGTGCCGGGCCGCCGGGTTCTGAACCGTGGCCGCCGCTTCACGCACACGGTTACTTTGGCCGTGCTGGCCGTTCGTGGCAGCGGTTGTTTCATCTGCCCAATTTCCTCAGTTGAACCCGGAAATCCGTGAAGGTGGTTATGGAATCGGTCATGAATGGTTCGGCGAGCACGGGGCGGCCGGTGATCGGGATCTGTGCGCGGACCGCGCCGGTCACGTTCCAGGGCAGCGACATGGTCGTCAGCTTCGCGCTCCAGGCCCACCTGGGCTTCCTGGCCGCGGCGGGCTGCACGCCCCTGCTGCTTCCGCTGCTGCCCGGCGTCGAGGCCATGGCGGACCGGATCGACGGCCTGCTGGTCCCGGGTGGCCCCGATCTGGATCCGGCGCTGTACGGCGAGGAGCCGCACCCCGGCACGTGGGCGGCGACCCCGGACGCCGACCGCGTCGAGCTGGGCCTGATCCGGGCGGCTCTCGACGCCGGGCTGCCCGTACTCGGCATCTGCCGCGGCATGCAGCTGCTCAACGTGCTGCACGGGGGCTCGCTGCACCAGCACCTGCCCGAGGTCACCGGCCACGACGGCCACCGCCCGGACACGCCGTCCTTCACCCTCGGCACCCAGCCGCTGAAGCTGGAGCCGGGCAGCCGGATCGCCGCCGTCCTCGACGAGGACGAGCCGGTGACGGCCTGTCACCACCACCAGGCCGTCAACCGGCTGGGCACCGGCCTCACCGCCACCGGCTGGGCGGCGGACGGGACCGTCGAGGCCATCGAGGTCACGGACCACCCCTTCGCCGTCGGCGTGCAGTGGGAAGCGGGATTCACCCCCGACCGGCGGCTCCACCAGGCACTCGTGAGCGCCGCCGGACGCCGCTGAACCCGGGCGTCAGCCCCGCAGGGTGGCGATGGCCTTGTCGATGCGCCGTTGCCGCGTCTCGGGCAGCTTCGCGCTCTCGATGGCGCGCACGTGCTCGCGCTTGCGGCTGTGCGTGAGGTTGTCGTAGGCGGCGCGGGCGGCCGGCTCGTCGTCCAGGGCCTGCGCGAAGTCCGCGGGCTCGACGACGACGCGCGGCTCGGTGTCGAGCTCCAGCTCGACCTCGATCTCCTCGCCGATCTCGACCTCCGAGGCCCGCCGGTTGGCGTGGCTGAGGCCGATCAGGTGGCGCCCGCGCAGGTAGGCGACCCGGCTCTGCCAGGAATGCCCGTTGATCGTGATCGTCACCGGCGGCCGTGAGCCCTCGCCGAGTGCTTCCACCACCTCGGGCGGAACCAGCAGCCCGCGCATCGGCTCGGGCGGTTCCACGATGGACCGAAACTTCAAGGTCTTCTCCTGTTCATCCTGCCGGGTTCACCACGGATCCCGGCCGTCCGGGACGGAAGCGGCACGCGCCCGCCGTCCCGGACGGACCGGGACGATGGCCGCGGTTATTCGGCGTACGGCTGGTCGTCGCCCTGGGCGCTGTAGCCGAGGCTCCAGATGTAGCCCTCCGGGTCGGCGAACGTACCGCCGTACCCGCCCCACGGGAGCGCGCCGGCGGGCTTGAGCACCTTGGCGCCGGCGTTCTGGGCCTCCGCCATGACCTCGTCGACCCGCGCCTCGCTGCGGACGACGTAGGTCAGCACCAGGCCGCTGAAGCCGCTGCCCTCCTGGTCGGTGCCCACCTGGGCGGCCAGGCCCTCGCGGCCGTAGAAGCCTACGGGCGAGGCGCCGTCCGATGCGAAGAACACCGAGATGCCGTAGTCGTTCTTGATCTTCCAGCCGAGCCCCTCGGTGTAGAACCGCTTGGCCCGGTCCATGTCCCGGACACCAAGAAGGATCGAGCTGACGTGCGCTTTCATGCCTTGCTCCTCGAACTGTGGGTGATGCGTGCCGAAGGCCCTCGCTCAGCAGGCTAGGCGCGGCTCCGTGAGCCGCGCTTCTCGATTCCTGATCGATCCGGACCGCAACGCCGACGCGCCCCGGACGCGCCCCGCCCCGTCGGCCGGCCCTCCGGATTCCAGCCGCATTCCGGCGAAATTACCGGAATGGAGCTTATCGGTTCGTGTCGACTCCAGCAGGTTTTGAGCCAATTTCGACCTTTGCCGAAGAGCCCCTTGCCACCCTGTGACCGCCGTGCATTCAGAAGGGGAATCCATGAAAAAGCTCGCACTGGTCACTGCGGTGATCGTGACCGGCCTGTCGCTCCCGGCCGTCACCCCCGTGGCAGTGGCCGAAGAGGCTGCCGCGCCGGCCGCCGGAACGATCGCCTGGGCGCCGTGTCCCGACGCCGACCCGAACCTCGGCGCGTTGCTCAAGGGCCTGGAGTGCGGCTCGCTGGAGGTCCCGCTGGACTACGCCCAGCCCGACGGCCAGAAGATCAAGCTGGCGCTGACCCGCGCCAAGCACACGGTCCCCGACGACCAGTACAAGGGCGTCGTGCTGCTGCACCGCGGCCAGTGG
Organism: Streptomyces sp. NPDC101118; assembly: GCF_044759445.1. Lineage (NCBI taxonomy): Bacteria > Bacillati > Actinomycetota > Actinomycetes > Kitasatosporales > Streptomycetaceae > Streptomyces > Streptomyces sp. NPDC101118. The sequence goes on from NZ_JBIVZG010000024.1 coordinate 26,649, forward strand.
CCCGGCCCGATCAGCCGCGACATGCCGACCCGGTACGCCAAGGGCACGAGCGGGCTGGCCAAGGACGTCGGCCCCATCTACGACTGGATCGGCATGGACCCGCGCGGCGTCGGGGCCAGCGAGCCCGCCCTCGTGTGCGACGCGTCCTACATCAACCCGCTGCTCCCCGACCCCGTGCCGCAGACGGCCGCGGACGAGCAGGCTTCCGTGGCCCGTGCCCAGGCGTACGCCAAGAGCTGCGGCGACAAGTACGGCGACACGCTCAAGCACTTCACCACCAAGGACTCCGCGCGCGACCTCGACCGCATACGGATCGCCCTGGGGCAGGAGCAGATCAGCTACTACGGCATCGACTGGGGCGCCTACCTCGGCTCGGTCTACGCGTCGATGTACCCGGCCCGGGTGAAGCGCATGGTGCTCGACAGCGTGCCCAGCCCCAGCGGCTTGGGCTACCAGAACCAGATGGCCAAGAACTTCACGGCCGAGCACAGCGGCGGGCTCTTCTTCGCCTGGGTCGCCAAGTACGACTCCGTCTACCACCTGGGCACGACCGCGGAAGAGGTCGAGGACAAGTACTACGAGGCCCTGGAGACCCTCCGTGCGACGCCCGTCGACGGCAGGATCGGACCGGGCGAGTGGACGAACGTCTTCGAGCAGGTCGTCTACCGCAGCTGGACCTGGGTGAGCCGCGCGAAGATCTTCTCCGACTTCGTGGTGCGCGGTGACGCGACGGCGCTGCGGGCCGACTCCCCGACCCCGGGCTTCCCGCAGCAGAACCGCGTCGCGATGACCAGCGCGGTCAACTGCTCCGAAGGCCCGTGGCCGAAGAACTGGAACGTCTGGAGCGCCACCCTGGCCGGCCAGTACGCCGCCGGCAACAAGCTCCTGACCTGGAGCAACGCCTGGTACAGCGCGCCGTGCGCCTTCTGGCCGGTCCAGTCGCAGACCCCGGCCCAGGTCGGCAACAGCAGCGTCAACATCCTGCTCGTGCAGCCGCAGTACGACCCCTCGCACGGGTTGTTCGGCGCCCTCGACATGCGCGTCCGGTTCCCCAACTCCCGTCTCATCGTGGAGCTGGGCGGCCACAACCTCGGCTCGACGCTGACGGCCAACAACAACGCCTGCCTCAACACGTACGCCAGTGACTACTTCCGGGACGGCACCCGTCCCACCTCGTGGTGGGGCATCGACGCCACCTGCCAGGCGGCCGCGGACCCGGTTCCGCCGACCACCTGATCCTCCGTCGCAGCGGGCCCCGCACGGTCACCGTGCGGGGCCCGCCGCATGTCCCTCAGCGCGTCGCGGAGACCGGCCGGTGGGCGTCGGCCTGCGCGGCCTGCCCGGTCTGCTCCGAGTACTCCGTCTGCTCGGCCCGCTCGGTCTCCCCGGCCTGCTCCGTCTGTCCGGCCGGCTTCGCCCGCCAGGACCGCCGGGTGTCCGCGGTCGCGGCGGTCACCAGGACCGTGATGCCGGCGACCACGAAGGCCGCGGCCAGCGGGCCGGCGAGGTCGGACAGCGCGCCCATGACGAGGATGGACACCGCCACGCCCGAGGGCAGCAGCGTGGCACGCAGCGTCACCACCGACGGGAGCTCCTCGTCGGACGCCGAGGCCAGCAGCTTGTTGTTGTAGTGGACGAACGCCACCTCGAAGAGCACCAGGAACAGCGCGTACAGCACGATCGTCGGCACCGTCCGGCCGACCGCCACCGCGGCCAGCAGGGGCACGAGGGGCAGCAGCACCCAGGTGGTCGAGGGCACGTGGGCGAGGTACCGCTGGGCCGGCAGGGCGGCGAGCGAGCCGGCGAAGACGGCGACCGCCGACACCGCGACGAAGATGCCCACCAGGCGGGTTCCGCCGCCCAGCACGTGGAGCGGGATCACGGTGACGGCCACCGTGTGGAACCCCTGCCAGAACGCCACCAGGAGGAACCGGGCGAAGAGCCTGCGCAGCACGGGGTCCTGGACGCGCAGCCGTGCGCCGGTCCCGGAATCCGCGCCGTTCTTCGCGCCGGCCGTAGCTCCCCCGGGGGCCGACGGCAGGGCCCAGGCGAGGAGCGCCGAGACCGCCAGCGTCGCCGCGTTCACGGCGACCAGGCCCCGCAGCGACAGGACCGACGAGAGCGGCCCGGCCAGTGCCGCCCCGACGCTGACACCGGTCAGCTTGCAGATCTCGGCGACGGTGTTGGCCTGGTCAAGCCGTTCCGACGGGACTATGTTGCGCAGTACGACCGACGTGGCGGAGCGGGTGACCGCCTCGAAGAACCCGCGGGCGACCACGAGCGAAGCGGCCACCGCGAGCAGCGCCCCGCCCGGCGCCAGCAGCGCGGCCACGGTCACCGCCAGGCTCGCCGCCTCGGCCAGCCGGACGAGGACTTCCGGGGGACGCTTGGTGAGCAGCCGGTTGAGCGGGGCGGCCAGCAGCAGCGCGGGGAGCCACGGCGCGCTGAGCACCGCCCCGGCGAGCAGTCCCGACCCGGTCGTCGAACCCACGTGCGTGGACAGCGCCACGAGGACCAGGAAATTGCCGCAGGTATTGACGAACAGCAATGCGGGCGTGAAATGCGGCGAGCGAATCCTCGCCAAATAAGATGTCATCGGCTCATCCTCCAGGCTCGGAGGATGGCAGAGCTGAACGGATTTCGGCGAGCGGTGGCCCTGTCTATGTTGAACTCATGACAGCAGACAATCAGAGCAACCCGTGCATCGTGATGGTCGACGCCTACGCCGCGGTCCGTTCGCTGGTTCTGAAATTCCTGGAACAGGGCTGTTCCATCGTGCGCGTGCAGAGCACGCGTGAGGTTCCGTACGTTTACCGCGCGGCGCCGTACGTCCCGGACGACTTCATCGCCGACATCGTCCACGAAGGAGACCTGGACGCCACGGCCGAAGCCGTCGCGGCGTTCTCCCCGATCGCGGTGATCTCCGGCGGCGAGCTCGGGGTCGAGCTCGCGGACCTCCTCGCGCAGCGGCTCGGGCTGCCCGGCAACGGCACCGAACTCAGCGCCGCGCGGCGCGACAAGCACCTCATGGTCGAGACCGTGCGCGCCGCCGGGCTCCGCGCCGCCCGCCAGTTGCGGGCCACCGACGCCGACGAGCTCGCCGCCTGGCACCGCGAGCTGGGCGGCCGCGTCGTCCTCAAGCCGCCGCGGAGCGCAGGCAGCCAGGGCGTCTCCTTCTGCGACACCCCGGAGGAGTCCGTCGCCGCGTTCCACGCCCTCGCCCCCGCCGACGACGTCTTCTCCCAGCCCAACAACGGGGCCGTGGCGCAGGAGTACCTCCCGGGCACCGAGTACATGGTGAACACCGTCAGCCGCGACGGCCGGCACCACCTGTGCGACGTCTGGCGGACCACCCGCGTCAGCGCCAACGGCGTCGTCGACCTCTGTGACGCCCTCCTGCTGATCGACTCGGGGGAGCGGGTCGTGGACTCCCTCAGGGAGTACGCGTTCCAGGTCCTGGACGCCCTCGGCATCCGGCACGGCCCCGCGCACGTGGAGATCCGGATGACCCCTGCCGGGCCCTGCCTGGTGGAGGTCGGCGCCCGGATAGCCGGCGGCGGCATCCCGGCCGGTGCCAGCCTCGGCATCGGCGCGTCGCAGCTGGAGTGGACCGTGGACGCGTACCTGCGCCCCGAGCGGTTCCACGCCCGCGCCGGAACCCCGTACGAGGTGCGGAAGTTCTGCGCGATCGTCGGCATGGTCTCGCCGGTGGAGGGCGTGCTCAGCGAGTACCGCGGCATCGAGGAGATCGAGCTGCTGGAGGGCTTCCACACCCTGATCACCCTCACGAAGCCCGGCCAGGAGATCCGCCGGACGGTCGACGACCTCACCTACCCCGTCATCGTGACGCTGCTGCACGACCTCGAAGAGGTCGTGCAGCGCGACCTGAACACGATCCGCCACCTCGACGGCACCGGGTTCTACGTCCTCGACCGGGGGGCGGGCTGACGGAGCTCAACGTTCGACTGAGGAACCGCCGCGGTCGAACGTCACGCCGCAACCGCGGCCGGCTCCAGCCGCGACCACGACGTCCGCGGCACCTTGTAGACGAAGCTGACCGCGGTACGGGGCTCCGACGCCGTGGTGTTGGGCGCCGAGCGGTGCACCACCAGGCCGTCGAACATCACGGCCGAACCGGGTCCGAGGGGCACGGCCACCGGTTCGGCCGTACGGGGCAGGTGCGCGTCCGCGATGTGCGGCTCGACCGCCTTCGCCAGCCGCTCCTCGCCCGCCAGCCGCTCACGGTCCCCGCTGTGCGGGAACAGCCCGAGCACGTGGGACCCGGGGATGAACTCGAGGCAGCCGTTGCGCGTGGTCGCCGGCTCGAGCGCGATCCAGACCGTCACGATGCCGTGCTCCTCCGCGTCGAAGGCGGGCGGCGCGAAGGCGATGTCCTGGTGCCAGGGCTTGGCCGAGCCCACGACGGGCGGCTTGGCCCACAGGAACGAGTTGACCAGCTCGCCGGGGGCGCCCACGCCCCGCGCGACCGGCCCGTCGGCCAGGCCCAGCGAGCGCTCCACGTCGCCGAACTCCGGGACGTGCTCGTGGATCCGGTCGGCCGACCGGAGCACCCCCTTGAGGGCACCGGTGCCCTGCTGCCAGGCCGCCCACCCGCCGACGCCGGGCGCCTCCAGGACGAACTCCCCGCCCGAGGCCGTGCGGTCGGCGGCGAGCTCCTCGATCCGGCCGACCGCGCGCCGGAGCCGGGCGAGCGCGTCGCCGGACGCGAGCCCCGGGAGCTGCGTGAACCCGTACTCCCGTATCTCCCGGGAAGCGGTGTCAACCATTCTTTTCCTCCTTCTCCGAACGTCCTTCTTGAACGCCAAGATCGCGATCAACCTACTCGGAGGTTATCGAGGAATGCTCTTTTCCTGGTTCACCGTTGCGGCTCCCTCCGCGGCCTGCGTTACTTGAGTCGTGAGGCCGACCGGCCGCACAAACGCGGACTCGGGAATCCCGACACCTTGGGAATCCCCGAATGCAGAAGGGAGATGAAAATGAGCGACCGTGACTTCATCGAGACCCGTGACGCCAAGCAGGAGTGCTCCAAGTGGTAACCCGCTGAGCCGCGAATGAGCCGCCCGTACGGAGAAATTCCGTGCGGGCGGCTCGCCGTCCGAGAGAGGTAAAGATGGTAGGTAATCAGGTTTCCGAAGTCATCGAGGTTCCCGCCGACCTGCTGGCGATCGACGAGTCCACCGACGCCCGTTACTGGGCTTCGGTGCAGCGCGTCATCGACCTGGCCGAGGAGAAGGGTCGCGCCGCCGACGGCATACCGCTGCTGGCGAGCCTCGTGGTCGCCCACCCCGAGTGGCCGGTACGCGCCGGCGCGGTGCGGCTGCTGGCCGCGCACCACGCGGGCGACGCCGCCGCCGACACCGCCGTCGCCTCGGCGACGCACGACACGGTCGACTGGGTCGCCTTCACCGCGCTCAAGGTCATCACGGAACACCGGATCGCCGCCGCCGTCCCCGACCTCATCCGCATCTCGGGCTGGCCCAGCAACTTCACCCGCCCCGACTGGGCACGCAAGCCCGTCGGCTGCGGAGCCGCGCTCACCAAGCGCGCCCTGATCGCCATCTTCGGCACGCGTGACCCCGCCGAGCTCCGCCGCCTGGAGGACGAGTACTTCACGGACATGCGGGCCCGGGTCGACGCCGTCCGCACGCGCCCCCGGCGCAACGAGGACGTCGTGCTCGTGCCGGCCGGTCCGGCGATCATCGGTGCGGACGAGCAGCCCGACGCGTTCCGCATGGCGCAGGACGACACCACGCTGCGCGCGGTGGACGTGCCCGCCTTCCTCATCGACCGCACCACCGTGACCAACGCCCGCTACCGCGAGTTCCTCGAAGAGGTGGGCGACTCCGGCGAGTTCGACCACCCCGACCAGCCGCTCGGCGGATCCCACCGCCCCGCGCACTGGCACGACCCCCGCTTCAACGCGCCCGACCTGCCGGTCGTCGGCATCGACTGGTACGACGCCCACGCCTTCGCGAAGTGGGCCGGCGGCGCGCTGCCCAGCGAGGTCCAGTGGGAGAAGGCCGCCCGTGGTGTGGACGGACGCCGCTTCCCCTGGGGCAACGACTGGGACCCCGACCGGGTGAACTACGTGGAGCGGTCGTTCGGCCAGGCCGTCGCCGACCTCGACTCCCTCGAAGCGCTCCTGGTCACCATCGAGCAGGGGGAGAACCCCGCCGACCCGGTGCTGGCGGCCGACGCGCTCCCGGCGGGCGCCAGCCCGTACGGCGTCCTGCAGATGTCGGGCAACGTCTGGGAGCTGACCCGGACCAACTTCTACACCGGCGAGGACATGGACCCCTTCTTCCGGGGACGCCACCCGCTGGACTTCATGAACCGCAAGGAAGCCTTCCACGTGCTGCGCGGCGGCACCTTCACCTCGCCCCCCGCCTGCCTGACCACGTTCTACCGCGGCAAGGACCTGATCACCGACCGCCACATGGAGGTCGGCTTCCGCTGCGTGTACGAGGGGAACCTCTGATGCGACTGACCTCCCTCGGCCACGCGGCCGTCCTCATCGACACGGGGACGGAGCGGATCCTCTTCGACCCGTGGCTCACCCAGCGCCTGGACCGCTTCTGGGAACACCACCCGCCGCTGCCCGACGACCTGGTCCGCACGGTGCTCGACGAAGGCGTCGACTACGTGGTCCTCAGCCACCACCACTACGACCACCACCACTTCCCCTCCCTGCTCCGCCTGGTCGACGGCGCCGACGTCGACTTCGACGACAGCCCCCGGCAGAGCTCCGAGGTCACCTGCGTCTACCCGGCCGGACCGGTCCCGCCCGTGCTGACCGCCTCCGGACTCGGACACCAGGCGATCTCCTGGACCCTGCGCCGCTTCGGCTTCGAGCGCCTGCGCCCGGTCACCCCGGGCGACACGCTCACCACCCCGGGCGGCACGGTCCTGCGGACCTTCCCCTCGGCCGTGTCGTTCCCCGAGATGAGCGTGCTCGTGCAGACCGCCGACGCGGCCGTCATGCTGTGCGGCGACGCGCTCCTCCACGACGACACCGTCGAGGCCTTCGCGCGCGACGACGCGCCGCGGGTCGACGCCGTGTTCGTCCCCGCACACAGCATCTCGCCGCCCGGCGTCCTCACCGAACGCCGCCCCCTGACCGACGCCGACGCGATCCGCGCCCGCGCCGTCGCGAACTTCGACCGGTACATCGCCTCGATCCCCGCGACCGTGACCGTGCCCTCCTCGTTCGGCTGGCGCATCAGCGGCGACGGCGAGCGCGACTACTCCTGGTGCAACAAGACGATGTTCCCCTTCACCCCGGCCCAGGCCCTGCGCCGGCTGGACGAGCTGGGCCGCGACGGCCTGCTGTGGGGCCCCGGACAGGTGCTGGAGGTGGCACACGGCAAGGCCGCCCTGGTCGACGGTCCGGTCGCGCCCGACGCGTACGACTTCGACGAGGTCTACTCCGCGATCACGCTCGACCCGGCCACGCACGTGCCGGCCTTCGACGCCTCCCTCGACCGGTACGGCGTCCAGACCCGCAGCAGCGAGGACATGCTCCGCGAACTGCTGGACCGCCTCGTGGCGACCGACTACTGGTACCGCGCCCTGGACGACGGCGCCGGACGGCACGTCGTCTCGCTGTACGAGGACGACGGCACCGAGACCTCGTTCCTCCTCGACCCGGTCGCCGACCGGGTGGTACGGCTCGGCCCCGGCACCGCCCGCGGCCACGTCACCGGCGCCGAGGGCTGGACCGAGATGGCGGCGAGCACCCTGGAGGCCATGCTCGGCGCCGACCTGCTGATCGGCAGCTCCTACAGCCTGTGGGCCAGCGACGGCCTGCTGCTCTCCGCGGTCTTCCACCACCCGTCCTTCTACACGCGCCACGTGGAGCGCACGCTGCGGGAGGCGAGCGAGGCATGAGCAGCCCGGTCGTGCTGGAGCACGAGAGCACCAGCCTGCGCGGCAACCCCCTCGGCGACCCCCACCGGCGCCGCATCGAGGTGCACCTGCCGCCCGGCTACGACGGCGTCCGGCGGTTCCCGGTCGTGTACTGGCTGCCCGGGTACGGCGCCAACCCCAGCCTCGCCGGCAAGGCGCTCGCCTTCGGCGCGTCCGTCGCCGACCGCCTCCGCGAGGCGATGACGGACGGCCGCGTGCCGCCCGCGCTGCTCGTCGTGCCCGACTGCACGACCGCCTACGGCGGCTCGCAGTACATCGACTCCGCCGCCTCCGGCGCGTACGCCGGCTACCTGGCCGAGGTCGTCGCCGAGATCGACGCGCGCTTCGCCACCCGCGCGGAACCGGCCTGGCGCACCATCGGCGGCAAGTCGAGCGGCGGCTACGGCGCCCTCGTCGCCGGCATGACCTCCGACCTGTTCGGCTCGGTGATCGCCTGCTCGCCCGACGCCGGGTTCGAGCACAGCTACCTGCCCCTGCTGCCCCGTACGCTCGACACCGTCCGGGCCGCCGGCGGCGTCGAGGCCCTGCTGGCCCGCCGCGACACCGGCCCGCACGACGTCCCCTTCATGGTCGCGATGAGCATCATCGCCATGGGCATGTGCTACGCCGACGACCCCCGGACCACCGCGTCGGACGCGCTGCCCTGCGACCCCGTGACCGGTGTGTTCCGCGACGAGGTGTGGCAGCGCTGGCTCACCCACGACCCGGTGCGGATGCTCCCCGCGTACGCCGGCCGGCTCGCCGGACTCGGCCTGCTCCACCTCAGCGTCGGCCAGCGCGACGAGTACGGCATGCACTGGGGCGCCCGCGCCCTCCACGCAGCCCTCGACGCCCACCGGGTCCCCCACCTCTACCGCGAGCACGAGGGCGGTCACCAGGGCATCGAGCACGTCTACACCGAGGCTCTGGCGGAGCTCTGGAAGGTGTGGGGGGAACCGGAGGGTGACGCATGTGCGGCATAGCGGGCTTCATCAGCTTCGAAGGACGGCGCGATCCCGGCTGGCTGGACGCGCTCGGCCGGACCATGACCGACGCCATGGCACACCGCGGCGAGGCGGCCTGCGCCCCGTACGTCTCGCCCTGCGGCACCGTCATGCTCTGCGCGACACGGCTCGCCATCCGCGACCGCAGCCACGCCGGCGACCAGCCGATGACCGACCCCGACGGCCGGATCGTGCTGGTGCACAACGGCGAGGTCTACGGCTCCCGTTCGCCCGCGCCGCCGCTGTGGCCCCGCCGCACCACCTGTGACACCGAGTTCGTCCTCCAGCAGGTCTGCCGCGAGCCCGCCGACCCGGCCGCCGCGCTGCGGCCGCTGGACGGCATGTTCGCGCTCGCCTGGCACGACACCTGGACCGGACGCGTGGTGCTGGCCCGGGACCACTTCGGCGTGAAGCCGCTGTTCTACGCCTTCACCGACGGCGGACTGCTGTTCGCCTCCGAGCAGGGGGTGCTGCTCGCCACCGGCCTCGTCACCCCCGAGGTGGACCGCGAGGAGTACCTGCTCCGCTCCTGGATCCGGATGGACGCCGCGGACGACCGCACCTGGCTGCGCGGCATCGAGACCCTGCCGCCCGCCGAGTACCTCGTCATCGACCGGCCCCGCACGACCAGGCACCGCTACTGGCACCCCGTGGCGGTGGACCGTCCGATCGAGGCCGAGGAGATCCGGGCCGCCTTCGACCGGGCGATCGAGCAGCGGTCGGTCTCCGACGTCCCCCGGGCGGCGGTGCTCAGCGGCGGCGTCGACAGCACGGCCGTCGTCGCCGGCCTGACCCGCCACGGGCTGCCGGTCGACGCGTACGTCCTGCGCTACCAGGACGGCATCGGCGGCTCGGGCGACGACGTCGCGCACGCCACCGAGGCCGCCGAGCACCTGGGCGTACCGCTGAAGGTCCTCGACCTGGACCGCGACGCCGCCGCCGAGCTGCTGCCGGTCCTGCCCACCCGGCTGCACCGCCCGCTGCTGCACGGCGCCGAGCTGGCGATGCACCACCTCTACCGGTCCATCGCCGCCGACGGGAACGTGGTCGTCTATTCCGGGCACGGAGCCGACGAGCTCTGGGGGTACCAGGCCGGCCGGTACTTCCCCGTCGTCGACCCCTACGCGCCCACCTTCATCCACGGGCGCCACTACCTGACACACCGTCTCCACGCCGACGAACGCCCGGTCTGGGCCCGGCTCGTCGAGTGGATGGCGCACGAGCTCGACGTCGACATGACGACGGTGACCGACATGGTGTGGGAGCGCACCATGGCCGAGTACCGGGCGCTCAAGACGGCATCGCCGCTCAAACGCGGCAGGCACCACCTGATGCGGCGCTTCCTGGTCTACGTCAACGACATGGTGGACGCCACCTCGTCGACCTTCACCCTGGAGGACCGGCCCGTCTTCCAGGACGTCACCCTCGCCGAACTGGCCTTCCGCTGCCCCGAGCACCTCAAGGACAGCAACCAGCCCGGCACCCACAAGGGACTGCTGAAGGCCGCGCTCGCCGACCTGCTGCCCGAATCGATCCGCAACCGCCGCAAGCAGGGCTTCCCGACCCCCACCGACCCCCGCTACGTCCGCCAGCTGACCGACCTGGCCGACGGGCTCGGCACCCCCTTCGGGCTGCCGCAGCTGCCGGCCGGACTCCGCGCCGAGCTGGGCGTCGGCGAATGGATGTTCCTTGCCTCAACCTCCGCCTGGCTCGACCACCTCGCGGAGCTCCGAACCCACCCGAGGAGTCACGGTGAGCAGTCCCGTCCCCCACTGGCGCTGGCACATCCTGGACAGCGCGGCCGAGCTTGACCCGCTGCCGCCGGTGATCACGGAGGAGCTCGCCCAGGACGGGTGCAACTTCGTGGTGTGGCGGCCGTCCGAGCTGCCCGGGGGATGCGACACCAGCACCGGCACGATCCGCCGCGAGGCGCCCCCCGGCCGCGTCGAGGCCGAGGGCCGCAGCCCGTGGAGCGACGCCAACCCGTCCGGCTACCGCACCGAGATCTCCGGCGGCGGACGGCGGCTGCGGCTGAAGCAGTTCCTGTACGACTGGGCGTTCCCCGCCGCGGACCACCCCTGCCTGTGGGGCAGCGACACCCGGCCGTACGAGATCGGCGAGGGCCGGGTCGTCTGGCTCGGCACCGACTACATGGGCCACCGGGCCGCCAGCGCCCGGATGGCGCGCACCACGGTCGAGCTCTCGGTGCTGGAGGGGGAGTTCACCGACGAGGAACTCGTCGCGCTCTACGCCGCGTTGCGGCCCGCCGTACCGGAGGCCGTGCCGAGGGTGCTGGCCACCCCGTTCGCCGAGCTGAGCTACTGGGCCCGGCAGCCGGCCGAGATGGTCTCCGTGCCCACCGGCGTCTTCTCCTTCCACCGGCGCGACCGGCAGCACGAGGGCGACTGGGTCGCGTCCGGGGAGCTCACCGCCTTCCTCACCGGACAGGGGGTGCCGCCGTCCGTCGGCGGGTACCGCGCCGACAGCGCCGCGACCTTCGGCGACGGCGCCGCCGTCCGCGAGCTCGACGTCGTCTACGCCTCCGCGTCCGGCGGCGAGCTGCGCCTGACCGCGCAGCGCACCGGCGGCGGACGCCTGGTCTTCCCGCCGGAGCGCGACAAGCACCCCGCCACCGCCGAACTCCTCGACCTCGGCGGCCGCCCGCTGCACCTGGGCTACTCCGACGCCCGGTACGGAGCCTGCGACGCCTGGTGGCAGCACCCCGACGGCTACGAGCTGCGGCTGCTGGGCAGCGCGGGCGCGGGCCTGGGACGGGACGCCTTCGTCGCCCTGGTCACCGAACTCGACGCCGGACTCCGCCTGGGCGGCCGCGCCGGGACCCTGGGGTGACCGCGGTGGGACGCCCGGTCCTCGACCCCGCCACCGGGCTCGCCTTCGACCACGTACCGGACACGTCCGGTCCCGGCGTCGGCGACGCCGTGGCCCGGGCGGCCGCGGCGTTCCACGACGGCTGGGCCGACACCTCCCCGGCCCAGCGCGCCGGCCACCTGCGCGAGCTCGCCGCCCTGCTGCGCGACGACCGCGACACCCTCGCCGCCCTGGAACGGCGCAACGCGGGCAAGCCCACGGCACGCGCCCTCGGCGAGGTCGAATTCGCCGCCCAGGCCGTCGACTGGTTCGCCGCGGCGGCCCGCTACCCCGTGGGCGAGACCCACCCGGCCGGCCCCGGCATGCGCACGTACACCGACCGCGTGCCGGTCGGGGTGTGCGCGGCCATCGCCCCGAACAACTACCCGCTCCTGCTCGCCGTCTGGAAGATCGCCGCGGCGCTCGCGTACGGCAACACCGTCGTCGTCAAGCCGGCGCCCGAGACCCCGCTGTCGACCCGCCGGCTCGTCGAGCGCGCCGCCGAGGTGCTTCCCGAGGGCGTGCTCACCGCCGTCTACGGCGGAGCCGACACCGGCCGGCTGCTGTGTGACCACCCGGACGTCGGCATGGTCTCCTTCACCGGCTCGACGGCGGCGGGGCGCGACGTCGCGCGCCGCTGCGCCGACGGCCTCAAGCCCGTCTCACTGGAGCTCGGCGGCAAGAGCCCCGTCGTCGTCTTCCGCGACGCCGACCTCGACGCGGCCGCCCGCGCCGTCGTCACGGGCTTCACCGGCAACACCGGCCAGATGTGCGTGGCCGGTACGCGCCTCGTCGTCGACCGTGCCGTGCACGCCGAGTTCACCGGCCGCGTCGCCGAGCTGGCGGCCGAGCTCCGCGTCGGAGCGCCCGAGGACCCCGCCACCGACCTCGGCCCGCTGATCAGCCGGGCGGCCGTCCGGCGCGCGGCCGAGATCGTGGACGAGGCGGAGCTCCGCGGGGCGAAGGTCATCGTGCCCCCCGGCCGGTCCGGGATCCTGCACGAACGCGGCGGCGGCTTCTTCGTCAACCCGGTCGTCCTGGACGGCACGCCGTCCGACAGCCGCGCCTGGCGCGAGGAGATCTTCGCCCCCGTGCTGTCCGTGACGGCGTTCGACACCGACGCCGAGGCGCTGTCCCTCGCCCACGACACGGCGTACGGCCTGTCCGCGTCCGTGTGGACCGCGGACGCCCACCGGGCCGAGAGCTTCGGCCGGGCCCTGCGCGCCGGCATGGTCTGGGTCAACACCTGGGGCGACACCGAGGAGACGGTCAGCGTCTCGGGTCTCGGCCAGTCCGGGTACGGCCGCGAGCTGGGCATCCACGCGGTGGAGGGCTACACCAGGCCCCGCGCCGTCTGGGTCGCCCACCGGGCGCGGGGGTAGGCCGTGACGCCGACGACCGACCCCCGGCTCGACTTCCGCAGCGACACCCGCACCGTGCCGGACGCGCGCATGCGCGCGGCCATGACCGCGGCCGAGGTCGGGGACGACGTGTACGGCGACGACCCCACGGTCGCCCTCCTCGAAGCACGGGTGGCCGGGCTGCTCGGCACCGAGGACGCGCTGCTCACGCCCACCGGCACCATGTCGAACCTGCTCGCCGCGCTCGCCGCGGCCGGTGCCCCGGGACCGCGCGGCGCGCCGCTGCTGGTCGTCGGCGAGGACACCCACATGGCCTTCCTCGAAGCCGACGGGCTGCGCCAGTTCGCCGGGATCGAGCTGCTGCCGGTGACGCAGCGGCCCGACGGCCTGCCCGACCTCGACGCCGTGGACGCGGTGCTCGCCGCCGGGGCCGGCCGGCCCGCCGTGGTCTGCCTCGAGAACACGAGCATGATGCGCTCGGGCAACGCCCTCGACGCCGCGGCCACCCGCGCCCTGGCCGACCTGGCCCACCGGTACGGCGCCCACGTCCACCTCGACGGTGCCCGGCTCGCGAACGCGGCCGTGGCGCTCGGGGTCCGTCCCGCGGAGCTGGCGGAACCCGTGGACAGCGTCGCCTTCTCCGTCTCCAAGGGACTCGGCGCGCCGGTCGGCGGGCTGCTGTGCGGGACGCACGCGTACGTCGCACGCGCCCGCGACGTACGGTCCGCGCTGGGCGGCTCCATGCACCAGGCCGGCGTCCTGGCGGCGCCCGCCCTCGTGGCGCTGGACCGCCTGCCCGAGCTGGCGGCGGACCACGCCACGGCCGCCGCGCTCGCCGCCGGCTTCGCGACGGTGCCCGGCGTCGGACTCCTGCGCCCGCCGCGGCCGACCAACATGGTCATGGCACGCGTCGCCGGGCTGACCCCGGAGGAATGCGCCCGCCGCCTCGCCGGACACGGGGTGCGTGTCCTGCCCCTGCCCAACGGCTTCGTGCGCTTCGCTGTGCACCGGGCACACGACATGATCGGTGTGCGTGCGGCCGTCGGGGCGCTGGCGGCCGTCGCGGCCACCGCGCCGGTGGCCCGTACGAAGAGCGAAGGAGCCCCCGCCGGCCGGGGACTCACCACGACTACTTGGACGGAGGAATCTTGACGTCCTCGCCGCCCTGGCGGGCGGGGATTCCCGCCTGCCGGCCGGTGGTGACCGGCTGAGGCTTCGGGTGGGTTCCCCGTTCGACGGGCCGTGCCTGGCGTGGGATTTCCACGCCAGGGCTTACCGGCCCTCCGGGGGCGTTTAGCCTCTCCGCCCGTCCGGCGGCGAGGATCACTCGCGACGCATTGAGGTCACGATCATGTTCCGTACCGCAGCACTCGCACCGCCAGGTGCGCACGTGCAGCGGCTTCCTTCCGTCCACGGTCCAGCACACGTGGCAGGTCTGGGAGGACGGCAGCCACCGCGACACGATGCCGACGTGTCGGCCGTACCTGGCGGCCTTCTCCTCCAGGATGCGGCGGAACATGCCCCATGCGGCGTCGTGGACGGACTTGGCGAGGCGGGTGCGTGCCAGAGCGGAGACCGCCAGGTCTTCGAGGTAGACCGCTTGGTTGTCGCGGATCAGCCTCGAAGCGGTCTGGTGGCACCAGTCCTTGCGCGCGTCGGCCGCCCGGGCATGGGTACGGGCGACCTTGACCCGGGCCTTGGCCCGGTTTTTCGACCCGTTCGCCTTCCGGCTCAGGTTCTGCTGAGCCTTGCGCAGCCGGCGCTCGGCACGGCGCAGGAAGCGGGGGTTGTCGATCACCGTGCCGTCGGACAACACGGCGTAGTGGGTCAGACCCAGGTCGATGCCCACCTCGGCGTCTACCGGGGGCAGCGCCTCAGTTTCGACGTCCAGGACGAAGCTGGCGAAGTACCGGCCCGACGCGTCCTTGACCACCGTCACCGACGACGGGGCACAGGGCAGGGGCCGGGACCAGCGGACCCGGACGTCACCGATCTTCGCGAGGTTGAGCCGGCCGTTCTCCCGCAGCCGGAACCCGTTCTTCGAGAAGCGGACCGACTGCCGACTGCCCTTCTTCGACTTGAACGCGGGCAGACCCATCCGCCGGCCACGGCGCTTGCCCGCCACCCAGGCGAAGAAATTCGTGTATGCGCTGTCCAGGTCGCGGAGGGAGGACTGCAGGGCGTCCACGGACACCTCCGCCAGCCACGCCCGCTCGGGTGTCTTCTTCGCATCGGTGATCACCCGCTTCGCCAGAGCCCCGGTCGGGATCCTCGACCGGTCCGCCTGCCAGGCCTCCTTCCGGACGGCCAGCGCATCGTTGAAGACCACCCGAGCGCAACCGAACGTCCGTGCCAACGCTATGCGCTGACTGGGAGTCGGCTCGATCCGGAACGAGTACCTCAGATGCACGCGCGTAACCTGACAACCGCCACTGACAACGCCGCTCCGCCCGAGGGCCGAACCGGCATTGGGCGGGTCTTCGCTCCTCCCCTAGCGGATGCCGGGGGCATACCCGAAAGGACTCCGATGACGGTGCCACCGCGTGGGCTGGAAGAACGGCTGGAGGACACTCGCAAGAGACTGGAGAACGACGTCGATCTCTGGGTCTCCTCGGCGGGTGACCCGGGCGGTCCCTACCTCATCCCGCTCTCCTTCCTCTGGGACGGGACCGCGTTCCTCGTCTCGACGCCGCGCTCCTCCGTCACCGGCCGCAACCTGCTGGCGGACGGCCGGGTGCGCGTCGCCCTCGGCCCGACGCGCGACGTGGTGATCGTCGAGGGCACCGCGGAGCCGGTGGACGTGGCGGAACTGGGCGCCACGGCCGACGCCTTCGCGGCCAAGACCGGTTTCGACCCGCGCGAACTGACCCAGCCCTACCAGTACTTCCGCATACGGCCCCGCCGCATCCAGGCCTGGCGGGAGGCCAACGAGCTGTCCGGACGCACGCTGATGAGCGACGGCGTCTGGCTCGGCTGAGCACCTGGAAGAACACCGGAGGGACCCCTTCCCCCGAGACGCGCAACCGGCCGGTCACCCGTGTGACCGGCCGGCGGCCTTTCGGAGTCCAGTCGTCCTTGACCAGGGTTACGGACGACGTTGTCAGGCTGTGCGGGAGAAGCCATCTGAATTCTGGAAGGGCGAACATGACGTCTATCGAGGTTCCGGTCCTGATCGTGGGCGGCGGCGGGTGTGGCCTGTCCGCCTCCGTCTTCTTCTCCGACCAGGGCGTCGAGCACCTGCTGGTGGAGCGGCACGCGGACACGTCGAGGGTGCCGAAGGCGCACTACCTCAACCAGCGGACGATGGAGATCTTCCGCCAGCACGGGATCCGCGACGACGTCCTCGCCGAGGCGGCGCCGCTGGACAAGTTCGGCAAGGTGCGCTGGGCGACCACGTTCGCCGGTGACGGCCCGCTGGACGCCCGCCAGATCCACGAGATGGACGCCTTCGGTGGCGGCGAGCTGACGGAGAAGTACGCGGCGGCCGGCCCGGAGCTGCCCTCGAAGCTGCCGCAGATGTGGCTGGAGCCGATCCTGCGCCGTCACGCGGAGGAGCGGAACCCGGGGCGGATCCTCTTCAGCCACGAGGTCGTCGACTTCTCCGACGAGGGCGACCACGTGGCCGCCGAGGTGCGCAACCTCGAGACCGGCGAGACCATCACGGTCAAGGCGAAGTACCTCCTCGGCGCCGACGGCGGCCGCTTCGTCGGCTCCAAGGTCGGCATCCAGATGCAGGGCCCGCCCAGCGACGTCAACACCACGACCGTGTACTTCTCCGCGGACCTGTCGCAGTGGTGGGAAGAGGGCACGCTCATCACGCACTACCTCAGCCCGGAGGACCCCGACCTGTCGGTCAACCTCATCGAGATGGGTCCGAGCTGGGGCAAGGCCTGTGAGCAGTGGGGCCTGCACATGGCCCCCGGCCCGGCCGGCCGCTGGAACAACGAGACGGTCGTCGACCGCATCCGCGAAGTGCTGAAGGTGCCGGACCTGGAAGTGACCGTGCACAAGGTCACGGACTGGATCGTGAACGCGATCCTCGCCGACAAGTACCGGGTCGGCCGGGTGCTGATCGCCGGCGACGCCGCGCACAAGCAGCCGCCCGCCGTGGGCCTCGGCCTCAACACCGGCATCCAGGACGCGCACAACATCGCGTGGAAGCTGGCCGCGGTGCTGAACGGCAGTGCGCCCGAGAGCCTGATCGACACCTACGAGGCCGAGCGCCGGCCGATCGGCCGCGAGAACGTCGACTGGGCGGTCTCCGCCGCCCAGCACCACCAGGTCGTCATCGACGCCATAGGCGGCGGCCACAACATCCCGGCGGGGCGCCGCGGCCAGCGTCTGGCGGCGTACTTCGACCCGTCCCCGCTCGGCGACACCGTCCGCGCGCGGGCCCTCGAGGTGTTCCACACCCACCGCGGCGGCTGCCAGTCCTTCGACATGGAGATCGGCTTCGCCTACGAGCAGGGCGCGGTCATCTCCGACGGCACCGAGCGTCCGGCCCGTCCGCCCATGCGCGACGAGCACGTTCCGACGTCGCGCCCCGGCCACCGGCTGCCGCACGCCTGGATCACCCGGGACGGCGAGCGCCAGTCCACCCTCGACCTCACCGGCCGGACCGGCTTCACGCTGATCACCGGCCCGGAGGGGACCGCCTGGACCGAGGCGGCCGCGCGCGTGGCGGAGAAGTTCTCCGTCCCGGTCAACGCGGTCCGCATCGGCGAGGGCGGCGAGTACGCCGACGTGGACGGCGGGTGGGAGGCCGTCCGGCAGATCACCGGTGCCGGCGCGCTCCTGATCCGTCCCGACCAGCACGTGGCCTGGCGCAGCACCGGCGCCGCCGAGGACGCGGAGCAGGCGCTGACGGACGTCTTCGCCACCATCCTGGACCGCTGATCCGGCCGGAGACCCCAACGGGAATCCGACCGGGAATCCGACCAGAGGTCCGACCGGAGGATCCGGCCGGCGAGCCGATCGCCGACCGGATCCTCCGGTTTCCGCTGCGCGGGCCGCCGGCCCGCGACGCGGAACGCGCAGCACGAGCAGGGGCCGTGCCCGACCGGGCACGGCCCCTGCTGTGTGCCGGGAAGCCGGCGCGCGAACGCCGGATCCCCCTGGAGCGGCCGCTTCGGGTCGCTCCAGGGGGATCCGGACCGGGGCTCGGACGCGGGCTCAGACTCCGACCGAGACCGAGGAGGCCGCGGCGGCCGCCTTCCGTACGAAGGGGAGGATCTGGTCGACGGCCCGGCGCGAGGTCATCATGCAGACGCCGACGCCCACGCCGTCGTACACCGCACCACACACCGCGAGTCCGGGCTGGGTCGCCACGGCCTCACGGATCTGCCGCACCCGCTCGACGTGGCCGACGGTGTACTGCGGCAGGGCGCTCTCCCAGCGGCTCACGCGGGTCGCCACCGGGGCACCGGACACGCCGGTGGCCTCGGCGAGCTCGGCCGTCGCCAGCTTGACCAGGTCGGCGTCGTCGAGCTGGAGCAGGTGCTCCTCGCCGAACCGGCCGATCGAGCAGCGCACGATCTCCACCTCGCCCGCCAGGTGCGGCCACTTCACCGTGGTGAACGTGACCTCCTTGACGGCCTTGCCCTCCTCCGCCGGCACCCGGTAGCCGGCGTAGCCGCGGCC
The DNA here is from genome assembly GCF_044759445.1 of Streptomyces sp. NPDC101118. Taxonomy (NCBI): domain Bacteria; kingdom Bacillati; phylum Actinomycetota; class Actinomycetes; order Kitasatosporales; family Streptomycetaceae; genus Streptomyces; species Streptomyces sp. NPDC101118. Next base: position 45,448 of record NZ_JBIVZG010000024.1, read on the forward strand.
CGTGAGGCCGCCGGGGAACGCCGTCTTCGGGAAGGCGAGCGTGACCATGGCCACGCTGGAGTACGGCACCTCGGAGAGCGCCGAGACGGCGGAGGCCGTGCCGGGGACGCCGGCGAGCAGGCTGCCCGTCGGGCCGGCCGGGGTGGCGATGACGACCGCGTCGGCGTCGATGACCTCCGCGTCGGCACCCGACCCGACGGTCACGCGCCAGCCCTCACCGTTGCGCGCCAGCTCCCGGACGGAGGCGCCGGTGCGCAGGGCCGTGTCCGGCGCGGCGTCCAGCACCTGCTGGATGATCGCGGCGGGCAGCGTGCCGAAGCCGCCCTCGATGGTGGCGACGCTGATGGGCGGGAGCTTCTCGCCCTCCTGGAGCTGCGGCACCAGCGAGCCGGCCGCGTCCGCGAGCGAGATGTGGTCGCGCGAGGCACGCGCCAGCGGGGTCAGGGTCGCCTCGAACGACAGGTCCGCGGCACGCCCGGCGAACACACCGGCGAGGAACGGCTCGACGAGGCGGTCCACGACCTCCTGGCCGAACCGGCCGCCCACGAAGGACGCGACCGAGACGTCGCCCTCCAGGTCGAACGAGGGCAGCACGAGGTCCTGCCGCGCCCGCTCCACGCCCTCGGCCGACAGCACGCCGGACCGGGCGAGGTCGTCCATGTCGCAGGGCACACCCATGAACTGACGGTCGGGCTGGTGCTTGATCGCACCCTGGGTCCAGATCGCCGACGCGGTGACCGGGCCCGCGGACACGATCTGCTCGCCGAGCCCCGCCTCCTTGATCAGGCCGGTGGTCTTCTTCCGGTTGGCGTACAGCGACTCGGCGCCCTCGTCGACCGGGACCCCCGCCACGTCGGAGACCAGCAGCTTTCCGCCCAGCCGGGACGAGCTCTCGAGGAGCGTCACCCGCACCGGCTCGTTCCGCAGGTGGAACGCCGCCGCCAGTCCCGAGATACCGCCACCGACGATGACCACGTGGGGCTTACCGCTCGCCTGAGCCTGTTCGCTCCCAGTCATTCCACCAGCTCCTTCATGGTTACGGTGTTGTAAGACCTGCTCCCGGACGACGACGGTCGGCGCCGACACAGGCGTGGGCAGTCTGGCCGGGCGTCCCGGATCCCGGCTGGAGGCCGCCTCGAAAGGCGGGCCCGTCCCTCGCAATTGCGCGCCGGCCGGCCGTTCAACTGCGGACCCGCGGCGTTTGAACACGGCGTTTACGGCGGCAGCACCGCCGGGCGCCCGGGCGTTTGCGTTTCATACCGTGAACGTATTAATTCGTTCCTCGAAAACCGGGCGCACGACGTTCCGCTCGCCGCCTCTTCGTATCCGGCGAAGTGGCGTTCCGGGGGCAGTGCCACCTGGACCTCACGAAAGGAAAAGACGTGCCGGTCGAGAAGATCGCGCTCATCACGGGCGCCAACAAGGGCATCGGATTCGCCATCGCGCGACAGCTCGGCGAGCAGGGGATCACCGTTCTCGTCGGCGCCCGGGACGAGGTGCTCGGCAAGCAGGCCGCCGACGCGCTGGCGGGCGACGGCATCACGGCCCTGCCGCTCCGGCTCGACGTGACGGACCCGGCCTCCGTGGCGGAGGCCGCCCGCGAGATCGAGAGCCGGTTCGGCCGCCTGGACATCCTGGTCAACAACGCCGGCATCGCGGGCAACTTCACCGGGACGCCGAGCGAGGCCACCGCCGCCGACCTGCGGGAGGTCTACGAGACCAACGTGTTCGGGGTGGTCACCGTGACCCACACGATGCTGCCGCTGCTGCGCCGTTCCCCGGCCGGCCGCATCGTCAACCTGTCCAGCCACGTGGCCTCGCTGACGCTGGGCTCGGCCCCGAGCGGCCCGCTGGCGGGCGTCAGCATGATCGCCTACCAGTCCTCGAAGACCGCCCTGAACGCGGTGACCCTCGCGTACGCGAAGGAGCTGCGGGAGACCCCGGTCAAGGTCAACGCGGCGCTGCCCGGAGTGGTGGCCACCGACATCAACGGACACCGCGGGTTCCGGTCGCCCGCCGAGGGCGCGGAGATCGCCGTCCGGCTCGCCACGCTGGCCGAGGACGGCCCGACGGGCCAGTGCCTGGCGGACGACGGCCCCGTCCCGTGGTAGCGCGCGGCGTCACCACGGAGAGGACGCCCGGCGGCCAAGAGCCGGCGGCCTGATCCCGCGAGGGACCGCGGCCGTTCGCGGCCATCACACCGATCGCCGGGCCGGGCGAGACCCGGCGGGCACACGACATGGAGGCAGACAGTGGCGGATGCACAGACGATCCTGGTGACGGGCGGCACCGGCCGGCAGGGCGGGGCGGTCGCCCGCGACCTGCTGCGGCGCGGTTTCCCCGTACGCGCCCTGGTCCGCGACCCGCAGAAGGCGGAGGCGCGGGCGCTGGAGGAGGCGGGCGCGGTCCTCGTCCGCGGTGACATGGAGGACGCGGCGTCGCTGGACGCGGCGATGGAGGGCGTCCACGGCGTCTTCAGCGTGCAGACCTTCCGGGGCCCCGGCGGCGTCGAGGCCGAGATCCGCCAGGGCAAGGCGGTGGCCGACGCCGCCGTGCGGGCCGGGGTCAAGCACTACGTCTACAGCTCGGTCGGCGGTGCGGACCGGGACACCCGCGTCCCGCACTTCGAGAGCAAGCTGGTGGGCGAGCAGTACCTGGCCACGCTGGACCTGCCGACCACGATCCTCCGGCCGGCGATGTTCCACGACATCCTGCTCGACATCAAGCCGCGCCCGGTGCAGGGCGAGCTCGTCCTGGCCATGTGGCTCGACCCCGAGACCCCGGTGCAGGTCATCGCGACCAGCGACATCGGCGCGTTCGCCGCGGACGCCTTCGAGAACCCGGAGGCATGGCTCGGCCGGACGGTCGACATCGCCAGCGAGGAGCTGACCGGGCCGCAGATGGCCGCGGCGTTCGAGGCCGCCTCCGGCGTCCCGACCCGCTTCCAGCAGCTGCCCATCGAGCCGCTGCGCGCCGGCCGCCCGGACCTCGCCAACATGTTCGACTGGTTTGAGCGGGACGGCTTCCAGGCCGACCTGCCCGAGCTGCGCAAGGGCCGGCCGAACCTGCTCTCCCTGGAGGCCTGGCTCAAGGACAACTGGACCCCGCCGGCGGTCGCGGCCCGCGGCTGACGCCGGCGCCGGCCGCGGGCCGGCCGGGGACGGAACCGGGACTCAGGCGAAGATCGGGTCCCGGGTCCGGGTGCGCTTGAGCTCGAAGAACCCGTCGGTCTCGGCCACGGCGAGCACACCGTCCCAGAGCTTCACCGCGGCCTCCCCGCGCGGCGTGGGCGTCACGACGGGGCCGAAGAAGGCCACGTCCCCCACGGCGATGACGGGGGTGCCGACATCGGTGCCGACGCGGCCGATGCCCTCGTGGTGCGAAGCACGCACCGCGGTGTCGAACGCGTCGGACCCGGCGGCGTCGGCCAGGGCGGTGTCGAGGCCGGCGGCGGCCAGGGCCTCCGCGTAGGTGACCCGGTCCTTGGGCGCCTTCTCCAGGTGGAAGCGGTTGCCGAGCTCGGTGTAGAGCCGGCCCAGCACACCGGGTCCGTACTCCCGCTCGGCAGCGGCGCAGACCCGTACCGGCTCCATCCGCAGCGCCAGGTTCCGGTGCCAGCGCTCGTCCAGGTCTGCGCGGCCCTCGTTGAGCACCGTCAGGCTCATGATGTGCCAGCGGATCTCCAGGGGCCGTCGCTCTGCGACCTCAAGGACCCATCGGGAAGTCATCCAAGCCCAGGGGCAGGTCGGGTCGAACCAGAAATCCACCGGGGTCGGGGTGTCGTGCGCCAACGTCGGCCTCCTCAAGGCGACTGCAAGGTCGCGGTCGGCACAGCCTGACAAGCGGGCTCGGATTCCCGGTCGAGCGTCAATAGAGGTGGGCTCCGTTCAAACGCGAGAATTCCCCGTGCCGGACATTCACGTCAACGATTTGAGAAAATCGGCCGGTTGCGGCGGGGAGAAGCGCCGACCTATCGTCTGGAATCCGTGAAAAGACACTCCGAGGGGAAATCGATGTCCGCATCGGCCGAGGTCCGCGACCAGTCGGATTCCTACGCGCTGCTCGATCTGATTCAGGGTGCCGTCATCACCCAGGCGATCTCCGTCGCAGCCAGGCTCGGCATCGCGGACGTGCTCGCCGACGCGCCGCTGTCCGCCGAGGACATAGCCCTGCGGGTCGAAGCCGACCCGGGGGCCACCCACCGGCTCCTGCGCGCGCTGTCCGGCCACGGGGTCTTCGCGGTCCGTCCGGACGGCCGGTACGAGAACACCGCCCTGTCCGACAAGCTCCGCGAGGACGCACAGGACTCGATGCGGAAGTTCGCCGTGCTGATGAGCGACCCCCTGCTGCACGAGGAGTGGGGCCACCTGCTCACCACCGTGCGGACCGGCGAGGCCAACCTCCCCAAGCTGCGCGGCATGAGCACGCTGGACTTCTTCCACGCGAACCCCGCCTACGCCGCCACCTTCTTCCAGGCGTTCGGCAAGGTCTCCGAGTCGGAGACCGACCCGGTGCTGGCCGCCTACGACTTCTCGCAGTTCCGCACCGTCGTGGACGTCATCGGCGGCCGCGGCTACCTCCTGGCGGCCGTCCTCCAGCAGGCGCCGGACGCCAAGGGCGTGCTGTACGACTTCGAGATCGCGACCGTGGACTCGGCCTCGCTCTTCGAGGAGGCCGGCGTCGCGGACCGCTACACCATCGAGCACGGCAGCTACCTCGGCAAGCTGCCCAAGGGCGCGGACGCGTACCTGTACAAGCGCATCATCCACAACTTCTCCGAGGAAGACGCCCTGACCGCCCTGCGCAACGCGCGCGAGGCGATCGGTCCCGACGGCAAGCTGCTCTGCATCGAGTACCTGCTGCCCGAGAACAACGAGCGCCACATCGGCCACACCATCGACCTCTGGCTGATGCTGATGATCGGCTCCCAGGACCGCACCCTCGCGCAGTACACCGAACTGTTCGCCAAGGCCGGCTTCAAGATCACCAGGGCGATCCCCACCGCGTCACCGATCTCGATCATCGAGGCGATCCCGGTCTGACGGCCCCTCCGACGGCCCTGCCCGACGGTCCGTCCGACGTCGTTCCACCTTCCCGCGCACCCTCACCACACAGGAGAACTCCCGATGGCTCCACGGATGGACAACCCCTCCCTGGTCGTTCCCGGCGCCCTGCAGCCCCTGCTCGACCTGTCCGAGGTCATCGGCAAGGTCGGCGTGCCGCAGTCCACCCTCGACTTCATCCGGCTCCGCGTCGCCTCGCTCAACGGCCGCGTCTACACGTTCCCGGCCGAGCCCGCGGACAAGCGCCTGCTCCTGGTGGACGAGTGGCGGACCGAGGCCTCCTTCACCGACGCCGAGCGCGCCGCGCTGGAGCTGGCCGAGGCCGTCACCCTGCAGACCGACGCCGCGAACGCACCCACGGACGAGGTCTGGGGCAACGCCTCGAAGCACTACACCGACGTGCAGCTCGGCGCCCTGGTCATGCACATCAGCCTGGTCAACTTCTGGAACCGGGTGAACGTCGCCACCCACCAGGACGACGCGGTCTGGCGCTGAGGGGGAGGACACCACCGTGCTGAAGCTCATCAACGCCGGCCTCGGCAGGACCGGCACGACATCGCTCCAGGTGGCCCTGGAGCGGCTCGGCCTCGGTCCCTGCTTCCACATGTTCGACGTCGTCGACGACGACGAGCGCCTCGCGCAGTGGGAACGGATCATCTGCGACGGCGAGCGCCCCGACTGGGCCGCGCTGTACGACGGCTACACCTCCGCGGTCGACGGCCCCTCCACCGTCTACTACCGGCAGATCAGCGAGGCGCTCCCGGAGACCAAGGTGGTCCTCACGGTGCGCGACGCCGAGGGCTGGTACAAGAGCACCTACGACACGCTCTACCAGTTCGCGCTGCGGACCAGGCAGAACCCGCCCGAGCCGGGCTCCCGGCAGGCCCGCCTGTTCCGCGTCGTCAACGCCCTGGTCTGGGACGGCCTCTTCGACGGCCGCTTCGAGGACAAGGACCACGCCATCGCGGTCTACCACCGGCACACCGAGGACGTCGTACGCGCCCTCGGGGCGGACAACGTCCTCGTGTACGACGTGAAGCAGGGGTGGGAGCCCCTCTGCGCGTTCCTCGGGGTCGACGTCCCCGACGAGGAGTTCCCGCGCGCCAACAGCTCCGAGGACATGCGCCGGCGCATCGCCCAGGCCACCGGCGCCGCCCAGGCCCCCGCCGCCTGAGCCCCCGCGTCCCGGACCGGGACGGGAAGTAACGGGCCGTGGGGGGGGGGGGGGGCGCCGCCCCCGCCCCCCCCGGGGGGGGGGGGGGGGGGGGGGGGGCGGCGGCCCCCCCCCCCGCCCCGGGGCCCCCGGGCCCCGCCCCCGGCCCCCCCCCCGCCCCCCCCCCCCGCCCCCCCGGGGCCGGGCCGGGGGGGGGCTAGTCCGGGGGGGGGGCCCCGCCCCGGCCCCCGGCGGGCCCCCACGGCGTTGTGCGTCAGTGGTGACCGTGGCCGCCGCCGCCCGCCTGCAGATGGGCGCCCGGCGACACCACGAGGGGCCGCACCATGTGCTGCTCGTGCTCCAGCATGTGGCAGTGGTGGACGCCCCTGCCGACGACGGGGAACCGGACCGCCACGGTGACCAGCTCGCCCACCGTCGCGTTCGGCGCGATCTGGCCGGCCGTGCCCACCCGGATGACGTCCTTCTCCCCGAGCTCGTGTGCCTCCAGCGCCGCCGCGGCCTTGAACGCGATGGGCCGGGACGAGCCGCGGGTGGCCCGGTCGAACCCGCTGATGTCGTAGTTCTCGCGGGACAGCACCTGGAAGTGCGACAGGTGGATGTGCATGGGGTGCGGGGACGCCGCGAGGTTGAGGTACTTCCAGATCTCCGTGCTGCCGTGCGCGACGGTGAACGCGTTGCCGTCGTCGTACGCCATCGCCGTCCTGCGCAGCGTGACGACGGCGCCCTCGGCGTCCCGGACCTGGACGACCCCTGCGGCCGGGAAGGTGAGCCCCGCCGGGTCGACCTCCTCCATCTCCCACAGCTCGGGAACGTTCGTCGAGCCGGGGCCGACCACGACCACCCACCGGGGGGCGCGGTCGTGCGGCACGTCCTCGTGGGTGAGCCGCTTGAACGTGGGCGAGAGGGTCTCCGGCAGCACGAACCTGCCGGACGGCCGCTGGTCCGCGACGCGGAACTGCATCACGTCGGGCTCCAGCAGGTCGTTGAGCTTGTTGGAGGCACCGGGCGCGATGCCCTCCAGCGTGTTGACCAGCTTCAGGGCCTGCCCCCGGAACGCGCTGAAGTCGACCAGGACGTCGACGCGCTCGCCGGGGGAGAGGTTGAGCGCCCCGTCGACGGCCAGCGGCTTGTCGATCAGGCCCTGGTCGGTCCCGATCACCTTCAGCGCCCCCGGGACGGGCTTGCCGTCCGCCAGCAGCATCAGCCGGTACATCCGGGAGTTCGCGGCGTTGGCGATCCGGAACCGGTACCAGCGCGGCGCGACGTCCAGGTACGGCCAGACCACCCCGTTGACCAGGGTGTACGGGGCCGCGTGGGCGCGCATGAGCTTCTGCGGGCCGATCATCTCCACCTTGTGGACCAGCCGGCCGACGAGGGCACCGGACTCGTCCACGTCGAAGTTGCGGTCGCTGAGGACCAGCGGCACGTCGCGGGCGCCCTCGGGCAGCCCGAGCGCTTCCTCCTCCTCGTTGTGGGAGAGGAACAGGCCCGCGAGGCCGGCGTACACGCTGAAGCGGCTCACGTGGTGGGTGTGGTCGTGGTACCAGAGCGTCGTCGCGGCCTGGTCGTTCGGATAGGCCGAGAGCTGCACGTCGCCCGGGCCGATGAGGTTCTCCATCCAGCCGTCGTTGCCGCCGCCGGTCAGCATGCCGTGCATGTGCACCGCGGCCCAGGGCTCCAGGCCCGCCACGCCGGCGACCTCCTGGGTCCCCGCCGTGCCGGGGTAGTTGGTGAGCGGGTCGGGCGCGCGGCCGGTGGGCGAGGCGAAGTCGACGGCCTTGACGGGTATGTTGCCCGACAGCCGGTTCTCCCAGACGACCCGCAGCGGACGTCCGCTGACGGTCTTGATCGTCGGGCCCGGGAAGACGCCCTCGTACGTCCACATCGTCACCGGCGGCATCTCCGAGTGCACGGTGACGTCCGCGGTGCGCATCCGGACGGTCAGCTCGTCGTAGCTGCCGCGGTCGCGGGGGCGCAGTACCGGCGGTATTCGCAGCGGGTCCCGGAACTTGGTCAGCTTCAGCTCGGGCGCCGACGGCTCGGGTCCGCCGGCCCCCGCGGCGACGGCGACCGCGCCTTGTGACTTGAGGAGGGGGGCGGCGGCCACCAGGGCGCCCAGGCCGGCCATGGTGCCGCACCGCAGCAGCGCGCGGCGGTTCAGCCCGGAGGGCTCGAATGCTTCGGAAGCTGTGGGTTCCATTCCCCCGACGCTAGGGGCGGCCGCTCTCGACGGACTCGAACTCGGCTCCAGACCGACGGGGTCGGTCCGTGGAGCCGGGCCCGGGTCCGTCGGGCGGCGTCAGACCGCGATCGGCTCGCTGTCCCGGTTGACCAGCGTCGCGTAGTGGCCGGCGCGCAGGAGCAGCTCGTCGTGGGTGCCGCGTTCGGAGATCCGGCCGCGGTCCAGCACGATGATCTCGTCGGCGTTGCGGACGGTCGAGAGCCGGTGGGCGACCGTGATGGTCGTACGGCCCACGCTCGCCGCGTCGATGGCCTGCTGGACGGCCTGCTCGGTCTGGGTGTCCAGGGCGCTGGTGGCCTCGTCGAGCACCAGGATCGGCGGGTCGCGCAGGATGGTGCGGGCGATCGCCAGCCGCTGCTTCTCACCGCCGGAGAACCGGTACCCGCGCTCGCCGACCACCGTGTCGTAGCCGTCGGGCAGCAGCATCAGGTAGTCGTGGATGTGGGCGATCCGCGCCGCCGCGTACAGCTCCTCGTCGGTCGCGTCGGGCTTGGCGAACCGCAGGTTCTCCGCGACGGTGGCGTGGAAGAGGTACGTCTCCTGGGCGACCACGCCGACCGCCGACGTGAGGGTGTCGAAGGACATGTCGCGCACGTCGACCCCGTCGATCGTGACCGAGCCGGACGTGACGTCGTAGAGCCGGGGGATGAGGTAGCTGAGGGTGCTCTTGCCCGAGCCGGTCTCGCCGACGATCGCGAGGCTGCGGCCCGCGGGGACGGTCACGTCCACGCCGGCCAGCGTCGCCTGGTCCGCACCCGCGTAGGAGAAGCCGACCCCCCGCATCCGCACCTCGCCGCGCAGGGCGGCCGGCTTCACCGGACGCTCCGGCTCGGCGATGTCGACGGGCAGGTCGATGTACTCGAAGATGCGGCCGAAGAGTTCCAGGGAGCCCTGGATCTCGATGCCGACGGTCAGCAGGCGCTGCGCGGGACGGAACAGGCTCTGCTGGAGGGAGGTGAAGGCCACCAGGGAGCCGATGGAGATGGCCATGTGGCCGTTGTTGGACGTCAGCCCCGCGACCCAGTAGATGACCGCCGGCATCGAGGCGATGACGACCCAGATCGTGGACTGGTACCACAGACCCGCCGTGGTGACGCGCACCTCGACGTCGGTGAGCTTGCGCGACTGCCGCGCGAAGTTGTCGGTCAGGGAGCGGGAGCGGCCCATGGTGTGGCTGAGCAGGATCCCGCTGATGGACAGCGACTCCTGCATGGTCGAGGACAGCTCGGCGAGCCGGTTCTGCCGGTCGCGGGTGATGTGCCGCCGCTCGTTGCCGACGCGCCGGCTCACCAGCGCGAACATCGGCAGCATCAGCATCGACGCGAGCGTCAGCCGCCAGTCGAGCATGAACATGGCGGTGGTCGCGGCGATGACGATCGTGATGTCGGACAGCAGCGCCGTGGCGGTGGTCGTGATGGTGACCTGCATCCCGCCGATGTCGTTGGCGATGCGCGACTGCACCTCGCCGGTACGCGTGCGGGCGAAGAAGGCCAGCGACATCCGCTGGAGGTGGGCGTACACCGCCGTGCGCAGGTCGTGCATGACGAGCTGGCCCACGGTGGCCGAGATGTGCGTCTGCCAGACGTTGAACGTGCTGGTCGTGACGGACACCAGGATCATGCCGAGGGAGAGCAGGGACAGCAGACCGAGCCGGTCCTGCGGCAGCGCCACGTCCATGATCTCGCGGATCAGGAACGGGTTGACCAGGGCGATCAGAGAGGAGCCGGCGACCAGCAGCACGACGGACAGCAGCTTCCTCCGGTACGGGCGGAACAGCCCGAGGACGCGTCGGATCTCGCCTTGTTTCAGTGCCTGGGGACGCGTGGTGCCCGAACTGGCGCGGCTCACCCTGGCCTCCTTCTCTCTTGGGTCGGTTCCGGTCGACGGAACGCAGGACGACAGCGGAGTCGAAGCCGCTGGAGGGCGCCTATCGCAGTTGCCTGACCAGCGCCGCCCACTGGGCTTGCTCCTCCCGCGACAGCGCCGGCGGGAGCGGCTCGTCGGCAGGCGGGGCGGTGGCTTCCTCCCATGCGCAGGGAGGACACAGGCCGTTCCACGCGAACCCCGTCCACATGAGGCCCTCACCGAACTTCTTCCATACGGATCGCATAGCGGACCTGGGCCGCGTGCCCATCTCGGTCTCCATTCGCTGGGGAACGCCCGACGTCATCCTTCGCAACGCGCCTCGACGGGACATCGGGACCGTGTCGAGTGCCGCTGGAGGCCGCCTCAGCGCGCGGCCAGGAGCCCGCGGCTGCGCAGCACCCGGCGCTCCAGCGGGGAGAAGAACAGCAGGTCGATGGCGACGCCGACGACGAAGATCAGGAGGATGCCGAGCATCACACCCGGCATGTCGGAGAACTCCCGCTGGTTCTGCAGGAAGCGGCCGAGGCCGAGTCCCAGCTCGGGGGAGGAGGCGATGAGCTCGGCGGCCATCAGCGACCGCCAGGAGAACGCCCAGCCCTGCTTCAGACCGGCCAGGTACCCGGGCAGCGCGCCGGGCAGCAGCACGTGCCGGGCGCCGCGCAGACCGCTCGCGCCGAGCGTACGGCCGGCCCGCAGGAACAGGGGCGACACCTGGTCGACCCCGGCGATCAGGCCGTTGGCGATCGAGGGCACCGCGCCCAGCAGGATCACGGCGTACATGGCGGAGTTGTTGATGCCGAGCCAGATGACGGCGGCCGGCACCCAGGCGACCGAGGGCAGCGACTGCAGGCCGGCCAGCACCGGCCCGATGGCGGCCCGCACGGGTTTGATCTGGGCGACGATCAGACCGATCGGCGTACCGATCGCGACGGCCGCCACGAAGCCCGAGACACCGCGCCAGAGGCTGGTCCAGATGACGGAGAACAGGGTGCCCTCGCCCCAGAGGGTGGTGAACGAGTGCCACACGTCGGCCGGACTCGGCAGCTTCTCGGGGCTGGTCAGGTGCAGGCTGTAGGCGAGCTGCCAGAGACCGACGACCAGGAGCACGCCCAGGACCGGCGGCAGCACCTTCGCCCTCAGCACCTGACGGTACGAGGTGCGCTGCACGGGGCCGGTCTCCAGCGCGTCGAGACCGGCCCCGAGCGTGTCGAGCCCGCCCCCCACGACGTTGCGGCGGACGGCGCGGTCGCTCGCCGCGTACAGGGTGTCAGTGCTGGACATGGCGGCGGATCTCCCCACGCAGGTGCTCGGTGATTTCGATGGACAGCTCCGCGACCTCGCGCGACTCGCCCCGCAGCGAATGCGGCAGGTCGACGCGCCACTCCCGGGAGATCCGGCCGGGCCGGGACGACAGCAGGACGACCCGCTGGGCGAGGCGCACGGCCTCTCTCACGTTGTGGGTGACGAACAGGACGGTGAGCCGGCGCTCGTTCCAGATCCGGGTGATCTCCTCGTGCAGGACGTCCCGCGTGATGGCGTCGAGCGCGGCGAACGGCTCGTCCATCAGCAGGACGGTGCTGCCCTGGGCGAGCGCGCGCGCCATGGCCACGCGCTGGCGCATGCCGCCGGAGAGCTCGTGCACCCGCTTGCGGTACGCGCCGCCGAGGCGGACCAGCTCCAGCAGCCGCTCCGCCTCGGGCCTGCGGTCCTCGCGCGGCACGCCGGCCAGGCGCAGCGCCAGCTCGATGTTCTTGCCCGCGCTGAGCCACGGGAACAGCGCGTGGTCCTGGAACATCAGCGCCGGACGGGTGCCGGGTACCTCGATGGCTCCGGCGCTGGGTTCGTCGAGCCCCGCCACCAGGTTCAACAGCGTGGACTTGCCGCAGCCCGAAGCCCCGAGCAGGGTGACGAACTCGCCCGGCGCCACGTCCAGGCTGATGTCGTCGAGCACGACCGAGGCCGTGCCGGGGCGGCCGAAGCCCTTGGAGACGTGCGAGAGCCGGACCGCCGGGCACTCGTCCGTGGTGGTCTCGACGACGGGTGCGCACTGCGGGATGGTCAGTGCCGTGGTCATTGCGGACACCTCCTGCGGGGGAGTGGACGGGGGCCTGCGCGGAGCTACGGGGTGCGGGCCGTCACCTGACGCCGAGTCCGGCGTCGGCCGCGGCGGGCCGGCCCGCCGCCGTGAGGACCTTGTTGAGCAGGGTCAGGTCGACGATCCCGGCGAGGTCGGGCTTCTTGAGCAGGCCCGCGGCGACCGCGTGGTCGGCCCCGGCCTGCAGGGTGCCCGCCAGCGGGTCGTCGATGAAGTCGATGCTGCGCCAGGCGGGGTCGAGGATCTCGGGCGGCAGCGCCTTGCCCGTGTCGGCCTTGATCCGCAGGTTGGCGTCGGCCTTCGCCTTCGCCGGGTCGGCCTTGATGAAGGCGTTGGCCGCCAGCGAGCCGCGCAGCACGGCCTCGACCACGTCGGGGTGGGCGGCCAGGAACTTCTGCGAGACGATGATGTTGGTGGTCACGAACTTGCCGCCCGGCCACAGCGTCTTCTCGTCCAGCAGGACCTTCGCGCCGAGCGTGACCAGCCTGGAGGCGGTCGGCTCGGGCACCCAGGCGCCGTCGATGGAGCCGGACTTGTACGCCTCGGGCGCGACCTTGTTCTCCGTGCGGACCACGCTGACGTCACCCGCGCCGGAGGCCGGGTCCACCTTGTAGCCCTTGCCGGCCAGGTAGTTGAGCAGGGCGACGTCCTGGGTGCCGCCCAGCTGCGGGGTGGCGATCTTCTTGCCCCGGAGGTCGTCCAGCGAGCGGATCTTCGCCGGGTTGACCACCAGCTTCACGCCGCCGGAGGCCGCACCGCCGATGATCCGCAGGGACGTGCCGTGCGACTTGGCGTAGCTGTTGATCGCCGAGTTCGGGCCGATCCAGCCGATGTCGATCGAACCGGCGTTGAGCGCCTCGATCTCGGCCGGGCCGGCGTTGAAGAACTGGGACTTGATCCGGGTCGACCCCAGCTCCTTCTGGAAGAAGCCGTCCTGCAGGCCCACCAGGGCGGTCCCGTGCGTGAGGTTCGGGAAGTAGCCGATCTTCACGGTGTCGGCGGAGAGCTTGGCACCCGATCCGCCCACGGTCTGGTCCACCGGGGCGTCGTCGGCGCTGGCGCCGTAGCCACAGCCCGTCAGCAGTCCTGCGGCCGTGGTCACTGCGACGGCCGCCATGGCCACGCGCCCTCTCGTGTGGTGGAACATCAGACCCAGTCCTCCTCGTCTGGTGCCGCGGCCGTGGCCGGGCGGCGTACGGTTTCGAAGGGCTCGCCCGCCATGCCGGCGGCGAGGGTGGTGCCGTCGGCCGGGTCGATCAGCAGGAACGAGCCCGTCCGCCGGTTGTCGGCGTAGGGGTCGAGCGCGAGCGGCTCGGCCGTGCGCAGCACGACGTGGCCGATGTCGTTGACCTGCAGGCCCTCGGCGCCGGGGCGCCGCTCGAGCGTGCCGATGTCGATCCGGTACGAGATGTCCTTGACCAGGGCGCGCACGGTACGGGTGGTGTGCTTGACCAGCACCTTGGCGCCCACGTGCAGCGGCCGTTCGTTGAGGTGGCAGACGCTCGCCTCGATGTCCTGGGTGGGTGCCCCGGCCGTGCCCCGGGCCGCGATCAGGTCGCCGCGCGAGACGTCGACGTCGTCGGTGAGCCGGACGGTGACGGACTGGGGCGCCCAGGCGACGTCCGTCCGCGCGCCGAGCGCGTCGATGGCCGCGACGGCCGTGGTGCGGCCGGAGGGCAGGACGGTGACGGTGTCCCCGACGCGCAGCACGCCGGAGGCGATCTGGCCGGCGTAGCCCCGGTAGTCGTGGTGCTCGGCGGTCTGCGGGCGGATCACGTACTGCACCGGGAAGCGGGCGGGCTCTTCCCTGGGGTCGCTGCCGACCGGGACGGTCTCCAGGTGCTCCAGCAGCGTTCGGCCGCCGTACCAGTCCATGTTGGCGGAGGGCTCGACGACGTTGTCGCCGGCCAGCGCCGAGAGCGGGATCGCCACGACGTTCCTGACCCCGAGCGTGGCGGCGTACGAGGTGAACTCCTCGGCGATCTTCGCGAAGACCGCCTCGTCGTAGCCGACCAGGTCCATCTTGTTGACGGCCAGCACCACGTGCGGCACCCGCAGCAGGGCGGCGACCGCGGTGTGCCGGCGGGTCTGCTCGACCATCCCGTTGCGGGCGTCGACCAGGACGACGGCCAGCTCGGCCGTCGACGCGCCGGTGACCATGTTCCGGGTGTACTCCACGTGCCCGGGGGTGTCGGCCAGGATGAACCGGCGGCGGGCGGTGGCGAAGTAGCGGTAGGCGACGTCGATCGTGATGCCCTGCTCCCGCTCGGCCCGCAGGCCGTCGGTCAGCAGCGCCAGGTCCGGGGCGCCCTGGCCGCGGTCGGCCGAGACCCGCTGCACGGCTTCCAGCTGGTCCTCCAGGACCGACTTGGAGTCGTGCAGCAGCCGGCCGACGAGGGTGGACTTGCCGTCGTCGACGGAGCCCGCGGTGGCGAAGCGCAGCAGCGTGGTGGCGCTGAGCTGCTCGGTGGTGGTCGTCATGGCTAGAAGTACCCTTCGCGCTTGCGGTCTTCCATCGCGGCCTCGGACAGCTTGTCGTCGGCGCGGGTCGCGCCCCGCTCGGTGAGGCGGGAGACGGCGATCTCGGCGATCACCGCGTCGAGGGTGGCGGCGTCGGAGTCGACGGCGCCGGTGCAGGACATGTCGCCGACGGTCCGGTAGCGCACCAGGCGCTTCTCGACCGTCTCGTCGTCCTTCGGGCCGCCCCACTCGCCGGCGGTCAGCCACATGCCGCCCCGCAGGAACACGTCCCGCTTGTGGGCGAAGTAGATCTGGGGGAGCTCGATGTCCTCGCGGGCGATGTACTGCCACACGTCCAGCTCGGTCCAGTTGGACAGGGGGAAGACGCGGACGTGCTCGCCCGGGGCGTGGCGGCCGTTGTAGAGCTGCCACAGCTCGGGGCGCTGGCGGCGCGGGTCCCACTGGGAGAACTCGTCGCGCAGCGAGAACACCCGCTCCTTGGCGCGGGCCTTCTCCTCGTCGCGGCGGCCGCCGCCGAACACGGCGTCGAACCGGTGCTGCTGGATCGCCTCGGTCAGCGGGACGGTCTGCAGCGGGTTGCGCGTCCCGTCGGGGCGTTCCTGGAGCTTGCCGGCGTCGATGTAGTCCTGGACCGAGGCCACGTGCAGGCGCAGGCCGTGCCGGGCGACGGTGCGGTCGCGGTACTCGATGACCTCGGGGAAGTTGTGCCCCGTGTCGACGTGCAGCAGCGTGAAGGGGACCGGCGCGGGGGCGAAGGCCTTGAGCGCCAGGTGCAGCATGACGATGGAGTCCTTGCCGCCGGAGAACAGGATCACCGGCTTCTCGAACTCGCCCGCCACCTCGCGGAAGATGTGGACCGCCTCGGATTCCAGCGAGTCCAGGTGCGTCAGAGCGAAGGGGTTCCCCGACGCCTCGATCAGGCGATGGGTCGCGGTCGTCATGCCAGGCCCCTCTCGGTCAGGAAGGTGTGCAGCTCGGCTACGGACTCGGCCACCGAGCGGCGCTGCGTCTGGACGCGCAGCTCCGGGTTCTCGGGTGCCTCGTACGGGTCGTCGACGCCGGTGAGACCGGAGATCTCGCCGGCCGCCTGCTTGGCGTACAGGCCCTTCACGTCGCGCTCGGAGCAGAGCGTGACCGGGGTGGCCACGTGGATCTCCAGGAACGGCGTGCCGGTGGCGGCGTGCCGGGCACGGACGGCGGCGCGGGAGTCGGTGTACGGGGCGATGACCGGTACCAGCGCCTTGACGCCGTGGGAGGCCAGCAGCCCGGCCACGAAGCCGATCCGCTGCACGTTGGTGTGCCGGTCCTCGCGGGTGAAGCCCAGGCCCGACGAGAGGAACTCGCGGATCTCGTCGCCGTCGAGCACCTCGACCTCGTGGCCCTCGGCGCGCAGCCGCTCGGCGAGGGCGCGGGCGAGGGTGGTCTTGCCCGCGCTGGGCAGCCCGGTCAGCCACACGGTGGCGCCGCGCTCGCTGGGGGCGGCGGCCAGGGCCGCGTCCGCGGTGTCCCCGGCGGCCAGGGTGTGAGCCGTGGTCACGGTGGTGTTCTCCCGGGAGGTAGAAGGCGGACTTTCAGGGATGGGTCGTCGAGCACGTCCCCCGCCCCGCAGGGCGTCGGCGCGGGCAGGGGTGGCAGTCCTTCAGGCGGTGGCGAACTCGGCCAGCGTCCGGCCGAGCACGTCCATGTCGATCCGGTGCCAGGACCCGCGCAGCTCGAGGCCCCGGCCGTTGGGCAGGGCCGCCGCGGTCGCCTGCGCGGCCGCACGCAGCCAGGCGCTGGTGCCGTCGCTGTTGAGGACCAGCGTCTCCGTCCGGAACCCGGCGAGCCGGTCGGCCGGGACGGCGAAGTCGCCGCAGATCTCGACGTCGTACAGCAGCGTGTGTGCGTTCGCCTCGTTCATCGCCCAGATCGGGCTCCTGCGCCACTCCGCGACCGTGTCGGGGGTGAGGCCCAGGACGGGGCCGAGGAAGAACTCGGCCGCCTCGTCGCGCCGGTCTTCCTCCAGGAGGGCCCGGATCGTCCGCGCGGCGTTCCACGGGGTCTTCGGGAAGCCTTCGACACGGAAGAACGGCTCGTGGAGCGCCAGCCTGGTGATCGGCGTGCCGGAGAGCGCCGCCCGGATCGCCAGGTTCGCTCCCGTGGACCCGGCGAACACGGCCGCCGAGCCGCCCGCCTCCTCGATCACCGCCTCGAGGTCCTCGACCTCCCGCTCGACGGCGTACTCGGGAGCGTCACCGCTCTGGCCGCGCCCGCGGCGGTCGTAGGCGTACACGGTGCAGTGCTGCGCGAGCTCGGGAACGAGGTCGCCGAAGATCGTGTGGTCGCGGAAGGCACCGTTGAGGAGCACGAGGGCGGGGCCCTCGCCGGACTTCTCGTAAGCGATCGTCGTGCCGTCCCGCGAAACGACCTTGCGCATCACGTACTCCTCATGCCGACCGGAGGTGCTGTCACCTCGCCCTGTGTCGGCAGCTTCGAGTGCGTCGATGGATCAACGGTCGAGAACCGTTAGCGGCCCGCTTGCACCGACCGCCGCCGACCCCCGGCGGCGCCCCCGGCGGAACCGGCGGTGACCAGCGGAAACGCGACCGGGGCCGAGGTCCCTCCCGGCATGGCGCAGGCGGCCGTTCTCCACGCTTCGATGTATTGCGCATCGAAGCACTGGGGAACGGCCGCCTGCGTACGGGTGCTGCCGTGGGACCACCTCCGGGCGGTGCCCCGGGCGTCAGCTCACCGCCTTCCTGACCAGCGCGCCGATGCGCTCCTCGTCGGCCGCGGTCAGCTCCTTCACGGCGTACGAGGTCGCCCACACGGCGCCGTCGTCGAGAGCCGCCTGGTCGCTGAAGCCGAGCGTGGCGTACCGCGACTTGAACTTCTCCGCGCTCTGGAAGTGGCAGACGACCTTGCCGTTCCTGGCGTACGCGGGCATCCCGTACCAGAGCTTGGGCGCGAGGTCCGGAGCGGCGGTCGTGATGATCTCGTGGATCCGCTCGGCGAGGACGCGGTCCGCCTCGGACATCTCGGCGATCTTCGCGAGCACGTCCCTCGCCTCCTCCGCCGCCTTCTCCGCCTTGGTCGCACCGCGCCGGGCCGCCGCCTTCTTCTGGTCGCGTGCGTGGTCCTTCATCGCGGCCCGCTCTTCGGCGCTGAATCCGTCGTACTTCTCGGTGACGGCGGAATCCTCGGCGGGCGACTTCGCAGACGGCATGGCAGTTTCCTCTCGTACGGGGTCACGCGGGGTCGGGGACGCCGACCCCTCTCACGCTAGGGGCTGGGCGGCTGCCGGGGCTTCTCGAATCCTGACCGGTCTCGCGACCTGCTTCGCCACGCACGCCGGCATCCCCTCCACGTCGACCGCCGGCCCGCCGTCGCGGTCCGCACCCGTGGCATCGGCACCGTCGGCCGCGTCCGCCGCCCGGCGCCGGAAGGCGCCGGGCGGCATGCCGACCAGCTCGGTGAAGCGGGTGGTGAAGGTGCCCAGCGACGCGCAGCCGACCGCGAAGCAGACCTCGGTGACGCTGAGGTCGCCCCGCTGCAGCAGCGCTGCCGCCCGCTCGATGCGACGCGTCATCAGGTAGGCGTACGGAGACTCACCGTAGGCGGCCCGGAACTGCCGGCTGAGGTGCCCGGCGGACATGCCCGCTGCCCGGGCGAGCGCCTCCACGTCCAGCGGCTGCGCGTACTCCCTGTCGATCCGGTCGCGGACCCGGCGCAGCCGCGCCAGATCGGCCAGGCGCTGCGCCTGGATGCGGGCACGCCGCCATTCGGGCCTGCACATCGGGACACTCCCCTCGGTCGGTTCCGATTTCGACCGGCATCCGCACGGTCAGCGGATCTCCTGGATGCGGACCAGGTTGCCCGCAGGGTCGCGGAAGGCGCAGTCGCGTACGCCGAACGGCTGCTCCGTCGGCTCCTGGACGACCTCGGCGTCACCGGCCTGCACCTTCTCGAACAGGGCGTCGAGGTCCCGGGTGGCCAGCAGGATCCAGCCGTAGGTGCCCTTGGCCATCATCTCGGTGACCGTGCGCCGCTCTTCCTCGGTGATGCCGGGATCGGAGGCCGGCGGCGTCAGGAGGATCGACGGTCCCGGCCGCCCGGCCGGACCCACCGTGATCCGGCGCGACTTGCCCTGGCCGACGTCACTGCGGACCTCGAAGCCGAGCGCGTCGCGGTAGAAGGCGAGCGCCGCGTCCGGGTCGTCGTGCGGAAGACAAGCCGTGTGAATGGTGATGTCCATGCTTGGCAGGCTAGGGGCGCCTCCGCGCACCGCGCTTCTCGATTCCTGACCGACCGGCTCTAACTCCGCCAGGCCTCCAGCAGTTCGGCGGGCCCGTACACCGCGTCGAGCCCGTCGAGCGCACGCACGCCGTCCGCCCCGCTGCGCGAGACCGCGACCAGCGGCAGCGGTTGGTCCGTGAGCGCGGCGCGGTGGCGCTGCAGGGCGGCGAGGTCGTGCCGGTCGAAGGACTTGTTCTCCAGCCACTTCACCGACCCCACGAACAGCAGCCGCCGCGCCACCGGCGCCCGGTCCGCCCCCACGATGTCGATCTCCACGTCGTTGGTACGGGTCCAGTAGCCCCCGATCGCCGGAGCGGCCGGCAGCCGCCCGTCGGGCAGCAGCCGCGCCAGCGCCTCCCGTACCAGCGGCTCGACGGCCCGCCCGCGCCAGCTGGTCCAGCCCGCCCGGATCCGGGCGAGCGCCAGGTCGCCGCGGCCGCGCTCGATCTCCGGCAGGGCGGGCCCGAGGTGCTTCAGCCAGAACCGCAGGTACGGGTCGGCGACCCGGTAGCGGCGGTCGCGCGAGGCCCGGGTGGAGACCGGGAGTTCGGCGGCGACCACCCGCTTGTGCGTGAGGGTCTCCAGCGAGCGCTGGAGCGGGGTCGCGCCGATGCCGCCGGCGGCCCGCGCGATGTTGGAGAAGGTGCGCTCGCCGCTCCCGATGGCGCCGAGCACCCGGCGGGCCTGCAGGGTCTGCGGGAACTCGGCGGCCAGCGACCGCTCCGCCGAGACCAGCAGCGCGGAGACCGGATCCTCCAGCGCGGCGGTCAGGAACTCCTGGATCCCGGCACCCCGCGGCCAGTCGGCGCAGATCAGCGGCAGCCCGCCGGTGATCAGCGCGGCGTCGAAGGCCGCGGCCGGCGTGAGGTCCAGCATGGCGCCGACCTCGGCGGGGTTGAGGGGCCCCAGCACCATCTCGCGGCCACGCTGGTGGAAGGGGCGGCCGTAGCCGTTGAGGGCCTCCATCATCGACAGGTCCGAGCCGATCAGGACCAGCAGGACCGGCTTGGTCTCCAGCACCCGGTCCCAGGCCCGCTGGAGGGTGCCCTCGAAGGCGCCGTCGGCGTCCATGAGGTACGGCACCTCGTCGATCACCACGATGCTGGGCCGGTCCTGCGGCAGGGCCGCGGCCAGCACGTCGAAGGCGGCGCCCCAGTCCCCGGGCCGCGCGGCGGACAGCAGGCGGGCCAGCGGCAGGGTCGAGGCCTCGGCGTCGCGCGCGAGCCGGGCCAGGTCGGCAGCGGGGGAGGCCCCGGTGGCCGCGTAGAACAGGAAGGGCGCGCCCGACCGCTCCGCGAACCGCTCGACCAGCCGGGACTTCCCGACCCGCCGCCGGCCGCGCAGCATCAGGCACCGGCCGGGCCGGTCCCCGCCGGTGCCGGACGCGACCCTGGCCAGCTCCCGCTCCAGCGTTTCGAGCTCCCGGCGCCTGCCCACGAAGTCGGCCACCCCGCCAGGCTAACCCCCACGTCACTCACGCGGATGTTACTAACACCGGCGTTAGCCAGAACAGCCGATCTGTGAGCTGCGTCACGTCGTGTCACAACGGCGGGGGCTGCGGTGTCCCGTGACTGAACCCCCTGGAGCCGGAGGAGAACACCGTGAACGCGAACACCCAGGTCATCGTCATCGGCGGCGGATACGCGGGCGTGATGGCGGCGAACCGCCTGACCCAGCGCGACGACGTGACCGTGACCCTGATCAACCCCCGGCCGTCCTTCGTCCACCGGATCCGCCTGCACCAGCTGGTGGCCGGCACCGACGAGGCCGTCGTCGACTACCGGGACGTCCTGGCCGACGGCGTCCGGCTGCAGGTCGGCACCGTGACCCGCATCGACGCCCCCGCCCGCCGCCTGACGCTGGCCGACGGCGACACCGCCGACTACGACTACCTGGTCTACGCCGTGGGCAGCGGCAGCGCCGACCCGAGCGTGCCCGGCGCGGCCGAGTACGCCCACCCGATCGCCACCCTCGAGGACGCGCAGCGGCTGCGGCCGCTGCTGGACGCGGCGACCGCGACCGCCCCGGTCACCGTGGTCGGCGCCGGTCCCACCGGCATCGAGACCGCGGCCGAACTGGCCGAGCGGGGCCGCCGGGTGACCCTGGCCTGCGGCGGGGTCCTCGGCCCGTACCTGCACCCGCGCGGCCGCCGGGCCGTCGCCAAGCGGCTCGCCGCACTCGGCGTGGCCGTGCTCGACGGCCCCGGCTCCAGGGTGACCGCCGTGACCGCCGACGCCGTGCGGCTCGCCGACGGGCGTGAACTGCCCAGCGAGGTCACCATCTGGACCGCCGGCTTCGGCGTGCCGGACCTGGCCGCCCGCAGCGGACTGACCACCGACGCCCTGGGCCGCCTGCTCACCGACGAGACCCTCACCAGCGTGGACGACGCGCACGTCGTCGCCGCCGGTGACTCCGCCGCCCCCTCGGGTCTGCCGCAGCGCATGAGCTGCCAGGCCGCGATGCCCCAGGGCGCACGCGCCGCCGACACCGTGCTCAGCCGCATCGCGGGCGAGCAGCCGGCCACCCTCAACCAGGCGTTCGGCGCCCAGTGCATCAGCCTCGGCCGGGGGACCGGCATCTTCCAGCTGGGCAACAAGTACGACGTCGCCGTGTGGTTCCACATCAACGGCAAGCCCGGCGCCAAGCTGAAGGAGACCATCTGCAAGGGCGTCGTCAAGCACCTGGCCCACGAGGGGCAGAAGCCCGGCGAGTACAAGCTGCACCTCATGTCGCGCGGCGGCACGCGCCAGGAGCAGCTCAAGGCCCGGCGTGACGCCGCCCCCGCCCTCGCGGGCCGCCCGGCGTGACGGCGACCGCACCGCCCCGCCCCTCGCCCGGGTGGACGGTGCCTCCCCGAAGGCCCCGCGAGCCGCGGCCGGATTCGATCCCGCGCGTGCTCGCGGCGGCCTGGACGCTCGCGTATGCGCCTGAGCTTCACAGCTATGTGCCGTCTCAACTCCCGCCGGTTCACTGGAGACATGACCCAGAACACCACCACCCTCGTCATCGGCGGCACCGGCAAGACCGGGCGCCGCGTCGTCTCGAAGCTCACCGAGCGCGGCCTCGACGTGCGCGTCGGATCGCGCTCCGCCGCGGTGCCCTTCGTCTGGGAGGACCCCGAGACCTGGGCGCCCGCCCTCGACGGCGTCCACTCCGTGTACGTCACCTACGCGCCGGACCTCGGCTTCCCCGGCGCCGCCGAGACCGTCGGCGCCTTCGCCCGCGTCGCCGTCGAGCGCGGCACCCGCCGCCTGGTGCTCCTCTCCGGCCGCGGTGAGGAGGGCGCCGAGGCCGGCGAAGAGGCCCTGAAGGCCTCCGGCGCCGACTGGACCGTGGTCCGGGCCGCCTGGTTCAACCAGAACTTCGACGAGAGCTTCTTCCTCGACGACGTGCGCGCCGGGGAGATCGCCCTCCCCACCGCCGACGCCGTCGAGCCCTTCGTCGACGCGGACGACATCGCGGACGTCGTCGTCGCCGCGCTCACCGACGACCGCCACGTCGGCCGCACCTACGAACTCTCCGGCCCCCGCCTGCTCAGCTTCCACGACGTGGCCGCCGAACTCTCCAAGGCCATCGGCCGCACCATCACCTACCTTCCCGTCAGCATCGAGGACTACAAGGCCGTTCTCGCCGCGAACGGCGTGCCCACCGAGTTCGCCGACCTCTTCCGGCTGATCCTCGACGGCCGCAACGCCCACCTCGCCCACGGCGTCGAGGAGGTCCTGGGCCGCCCGGCGAAGGACTTCGCCGACTACGCCCGCGAGGCCGCCGCCACGGGCGTCTGGAACGACTAGGCGATGTCCGCCGGAGCAGGGCCGCCCCGGCTGCCTGCCCCTATCGTGGAGGGCATGGACACCCTGGCCGGCCTGCTCGACGGGCCCAAGGCGCGCGGCGCCTTCCTCCTCAAGGCGGTGTTCAACCCCTCCTGGTCGGTCCGCATCGAGGACCGGGCGCCCCTCTCCGTCTTCACCCTCGTCCACGGCGACGGCTGGGTGCTGACCGACGGCGGCGATCCGGTCCCGCTGCGGGCCGGCGACATCGCCGTCGCCCGGGGCCCGGATCCGTACACCATCACCGACACCCCCGGCCTGCCCCCGCTGATCACGGTCGACCCCGACCAGCGGTGCAGCACCGCGGAAGGCGTCGACGTCAGCGATTCGATGTCCCTGGGCATCCGCACCTGGGGCGTCGCCCAGCCGGCCCCCGACGCCGCCGTCATGCTCACCGGCACCTACCTCGGCCCCAGCGAGATCGGCAGGCGACTGCTCGCCGCGCTCCCTCCCCTCCTCGTCCGTCCCGCCAAGGGCACCGACCTGACCCTCGTCCACCTCCTCACCGAGGAGATCGGCAAGGACCGCCCCGGCCAGGAACTCGTCCTGGACCGCCTGCTGGACCTCCTCCTCATCGGGGTGCTCCGCGACTGGCTCGCCGACCCCGACAGCGGGTCACCCGCCTGGTACCGCGCCCACGGCGACCCCGTGGTCGGCCCCGCGCTCCGCCTGCTGCACGAGAACCCGGCGTACGGCTGGACCGTCGCCGAACTCGCCACGAAGACCGGCACGTCCCGCGCCTCGCTGGCCCGCCGCTTCACCGACGTGATGGGCGAGCCCCCGATGGCGTACCTCACGGGCTGGCGCCTCGCCCTCGCCGCCGACCTGCTCCGCGAACCGGACGCCACGGTCGCGACCGTGGCCCGCCGCGTCGGCTACGGCAGCGCCTTCGCCCTGAGCACGGCCTTCAAGCGCGTCCGCGGCATGAGCCCCCAGGAATACCGCGCCACGGCCCCCGGCTGACCACCCCGGCCCCGCGGTCCCGCCCCCGGACTGCCGGCCACATCCCCTGCCGCGGCCGGGAGCGGGGCGGCTGACCGCCCCCGCCCCGGGGCCTCACCCCTCCTGTATCCCGGCGGGCACCCCGGCCACCCCCGTCACCAGCCCCGTCCACGCCCGCAGTTCGCGCACCGCCTCCGGACCGCCGGCCCCCGCCCAGCCGACGTACCCGTCCGGACGCACCAGGTACAGGCCCCGCCCGTACGCCTCGTACGCCCCCGTCCTCGCCGTCCGGAGCCCCGGCAGCGGCGGCAGCTCCTCCGGCAGTTCGGTGCCGACCGCCAGCAGCGTGAACTGCGGCCCGCGGTACAGGTCGAAGAGCCGCAGCCCGTCCCGCCGCCCGTCGGGCGCCCGGTCTCCGGCGCGCAGCGCCCCCTCTGCCAGCCCCTTCCGGGTCTCGCGGGTGAGCGGCGACTCCCGGAGGTGGATGCCCAGCTGCCGGGTCTCCGCGCCGCGTCGCGCCTCGCCCCGGTGGATCCGCGTGGACAGCCCCAGCATCGCGGCCGCCTGTGGCAGCCGCTCCTGCTCGTACGTGTCGAGCAGTTCCTCCGGCGCCCCCTCCCGCAGCACCGCGGCCAGCTTCCACCCGAGGTTGTACGCGTCCTGGACGCTGGTGTTCAGCCCCTGGCCGCCCGCGGGGGAGTGGACATGGGCTGCGTCCCCCGCCAGGAAGACCCGGCCCTCCCGGAAGCGCTCGGCCATCGCCGCGTTCACGGTGAAGTCCGAGGCCCACCGCACCTCGGTGACCTCCTCCGCCCTGATGTGCGTCAGGCCGGCCACCATGGCGCGCACGTCGTCTGCCGTGATCCCGTCCCGCCGCTCCGCGGCCTGCGCGACGAACTGGAAGTCCTCCGCGTGCGGCATCGGGCACAGCGCGGCGAAGCCCGCGCCCTCCCCCTTCGGCGGGAAGACGTGCCAGTTGTCCCGGTCGAGCGTGGGGATCACCACGTCGGCCACGACCATCGGCATCGGATCCACCTGCTCGCCCGTCATCGGGATGCCGGTCAGCCGCCGCACCGTCGACCGCCCGCCGTCCGCCGCCACGGCGTACCGGGCACGCACCGTCTCCGTGCCCCCGTCCGCCGTGCCGAGCGTGGCCGTGACGGCGTCGGCGTCCTGCGCGAGCCCCGTCAGCTCCACGCCGAACCGCACGTCCCCGCCCAGCTCCCGGAGCCGCTCCAGCAGGATCTGCTGGGTGCGCCACTGGGGGAGCATCCAGGGCCCCGGGTACGGCGCCTCCTCGGTCGGCTCGACCACCTCGAAGACCGGCTGCTCGCCGACACGCCGGCCGTCCACCCACGCCATCGCGGCCGGTGCCAGGCCGCCCCACTTCAGCACCTGCCCCAGCACGCCCAGGTCGTCGAAGACCTCCAGGGTCCGCGGCTGCACGCCCTTGCCGCGCGAGCCGGGGAATAGCCCCCCGGAGCGCTCGACGACGAGCGCGCGCACGCCCCGCCGGGCCAGATCACAGGCCAGTACGAGACCGGTCGGCCCGGCCCCCACGACCAGCACGTCCACCGCGGCGCCACCGGCCCCGCGCGCCGACGCCGGCTCGAAATCCCGCTGCTCACACCCCACATGGGCGTCCTGTCCCCGCTCGACGCCCTGCCCCTGTACCTGCATGACTTTCCCCCGTCCGCCCGATCCATCCCGGCAAAAACACACAAAGCCACCGCCCCTTAACAATGTTAAGGAAGGTCACGCCGCAAGCATGCACTTAACGTTGTTAAGGTGTCAATCCCCGAAGAGAAGCAGAGCGACACAGAGAGCCGGCCGATGACCTCCAAGCCGCAGCACACCCCGCCCCGCGTTCCGCCCCTGAGCCGGGCGACCGTCGCCGAGACGGCGCTGCGCCTGCTCAACGAGACCGGCCTGGACAAGCTCACCGTCCGCGCCATCGCCCACGAGCTGGACGTCAAGGCGCCCGCGCTCTACTGGCACTTCAAGAACAAGCAAGAGCTCGTGGACGAGATGGCCACCGAGATGTACCGCCGCATGACCGGCGAAGGGGCGGAGCACCCGGCCGGCGACCCCGCCCTCCCCTGGCGCGAACGCCTGCTCCTCGCCAACCGCTCCCTGCGCAGGGCCCTGCTCGCCTACCGCGACGGCGCCCGCGTCTTCAGCGGCTCACGCTTCACCGGCACCGACCACGCGGCGCAGACGGAGGCCCACCTCCAGGGCCTCGTCGCCGCCGGCTTCGACCTGCCCCAGGCCGTCCGCGCCACCAGCACCGCCTTCGCGTACACCCTCGGCTTCGTCACCGAGGAACAGGGCGTCCACCCCGCCCCGGGCGAACGCCGCGAGGGCTACGACGTGGCGGAACGCGCCGCCCGCATGGCCGACTACCCCCTCACCGCGGCCGCCGGCACCCAGCTCTTCGAGGACTACGACACCCACTTCGAGGAAGGCCTCCAGCTCATCCTGGACGGCATCGCGGCCCGCTACGGCATCGCCTGACGGGCACTCACCGCCAGAGCCCGCGAACGCCCACGCGAAAGAGGCCGGCACCGCGCCCCAGCGCGACACCGGCCTCCCGCGATCCCAGCCGTCCGGACGGTCTCAGCCGTCCGATCCCGCAGCCGCCGCGGCCTGCTCCGCCACCCGCTCCGCGACCTCGGCCTCGGCCGCCGCCTTGTCGACGCCGAGCCCCGTGAGCAGCCCCGCGCCGGCCTCGAACTCCAGCAGCGCCAGCAGGACGTGCTCGGTGCCGACGTAGTTGTGGCCCAGTCGCAGCGCCTCGCGGAACGTCAGCTCCAGCACCTTCTTCGCCTCGCCGTCGAACGGCACCAGCGCCGGCGCATCACCCGCCGAGGCGGCCGGCAGTGCGGCCTTCGCCGCCTCGCGCACCGCCTCCAGGGTCACGCCCTGCGCCACGATCGTCCGGGCGCCCAGGTCCGAGGGCTCGGCCACCAGGCCCAGCACCAGGTGGACCGTGCCGATCTCGTGACGGCCCTCGGCGTGCGCCTCGGTCTGTGCGGCCACGACCACGCGCCGCGCCTCGTCCGTGTACCGGCTGAAGCCCTGGCTCGCGTCCAGGTCCACGTCCTCCTTCGGCACGAACCGCTTCTGCGCGGCCTGCCGGGTGACCCCCATGCTGCGGCCGATGTCGGTCCAGGAGGCGCCGGAGCGCCGCGCCTGGTCGACGAAGTGGCCTATGAGGTGGTCCGCCAGCTCCCCGAGGTGGTCCGCCGCGATCACGGCTCCGGACAGCTGGTCCAGCGCGTCGTCGTGCACCTTCTTGATGGCGTCGATCAGATCGTCGAGCCGCACGGGATTCGTCATGCGTCAACCGTAGGTTGACGCCCCGTCGGACGTCAACCTACGGTTGACAGTGGAACCCCCGGCCGGTCCCTACTTCACGTTGACGGCAGTCCACGCGGCGGCGACGGCCGCGTACTCCGTGCTTCCGCTGCCGTACAGGTCACCGGCGGCCTTCAGGGTCGCGACGCGCGCGCCCGCGTAGTCCGTCGACGAGGTCATGTACGTCGCCAGCGCCTTGTACCAGATCTTGTACGCCTTGACGCGGCCGATGCCGGTCACCGACGAGCCGTCGTAGGTCGGCGAGTTGTAGCTCACGCCGTTGATCGTCTTCGCTCCGCTGCCCTCCGACAGCAGGTAGAAGAAGTGGTTCGCGGGCCCGGACGAGTAGTGCACGTCCAGCCGGCCGAGGGTCTTCGACCAGTAGTCGGCGGAGTTGCCGTCCCGGCTCGGCTTGTCCATGTAGCGCAGCGGCGTGCCGTTGCCCCGGATGTCGATCTTCTCGCCGATGAGGTAGTCGCCCTGGTCGGCCGAGTTCGCCGCGTAGAACTCCACGGAGGTGCCGAGGATGTCCGACGTCGCCTCGTTCAGGCCGCCCGACTCGCGGCTGTAACGCAGCCCCGCCGTCGAGGCCGTCAGGCCGTGGGTCATCTCGTGTCCGGCGACGTCCAGCGAGGTCAGCGGCTTGGCGTTGCCCGCTCCGTCGCCGTAGGTCATGCAGAAGCACTGGTCCGACCAGAAGGCGTTGACGTACGCGTTGCCGTAGTGGACCCGCGAGTACGCGCCCACGCCGTCGCCGCGGATGCCCAGGCGGCCCAGCTCGTTCTTGTAGAAGTCCCAGGTCACGCCCGCGCCGTAGGCGGCGTCGACGGCCGCGGTCTGCCGGCTGCCGGCCGTGCCGTCGCCCCACGCGTCGTCCGCGTCGGTGAAGAGCGTCCCGGTGCCGTTGGTGCCGCCGTTGAGGTCGTACGTCTTGTGGCCGCCGCGGCCGGCGTCCGTCAGCTCGTACAGCGAGCCGTTCTTCACGGTGCCGAGAGAGACGGAACCGCTGTACTGGCTGGTGCCCGTGCCGGTGAAGATGGCGTCGTAGCTGTGCAGCACCTTGCCCGTGCGGGCGTCGGTGATGGTGTGCAGCTCGCTCGGCGTGCCGTCGTGCGAGGTGCCCGTGGTGACGGCCTCCCACGCCAGGGTGGGCGTGCCGTTCGCGGCCCAGACGACCTTGCGGGCGTTCTTCGGGGCGGCCTTGGCGGCGAAGGTGCTCGCCACGGTTATCTTCGCGTTCGTCGCGCGCGTGGTCTTGCGGCTGCCGTCCTTCTTCTGGTGGACGACCAGGTCACCGCCCAGCACCGGGAGTCCGGCGTAGGTGCGCTCGTACCGGGTGTGCACGGTGCCGTCCGCGTCGCGGATCACGTCGCGCACCACGAGGGCCTCGGACGAGCCCAGGCCCAGCGCCTTGGCGGTCGCGGCGGCGCCCGACTGCGCCTGGGCGATGGCGGTGGCGCGCTGTGCGCCGGACAGGGACACGGCGGTCGCGCCGGCCTCGCGGTCGGCCGTGGCGGAGGCCGAGCCGCTCTGCACCGCGACGACCACCATCGCGGCGGAGGCGACCAGCGCGCCGGCTCGCACGATGCGGGTACGGGTACGGGAGGTGCGGGATGAGGACTGGGGGAAGGTCACTCGTGCTCCTTGGAAGCCGTGGGGGTCAGCGGCTGAGAAGCGTGCCAGCGGCCAGGGGTTTTTGACAGGTCTGCAACAAGAATTTGACCTTGAGTTGTCCGAACGTAGAAAACTGTTGTCCGAATGCCGGATACGTCCGGCTGTGGATCCACCCCCGGAAGGGACTTGAGCCCATGACAGATCCCGCACCCGCGGCACCCGCCGCCCCGCTGCCCTCCCCACGCCGTGCGACGCCCGAGGACCTCCCCGAACTCGTCCGCCTCCGCGCCGTCGCGCTCGCCTCGCTCGGCGTCGAACCCGGCCCGGCCGACGCCCCCTGGCGCGAGGTCGCCCACGCCTGGTTCACCGAACGCCTCACCGCCCGCCCCGACCACACGTGCCTGGTCATCGGGGGTGCGCCCGGCGAACGCCTGGAGGCCTGCGGGCTGGCCTGGGTGACGTACCACCTGCCGGGACCCCTCTGGCTGGACGGTCGCCGCGGCTACCTGGACGGCATCGTGACCGACACCGGAGCCCGCGGGAAGGGGTACGGCAGGCGGATCGTGTCGGGCCTGGTCGACTGGCTCGACGCCCAGGGCCTCACGTACATCCAGCTCCACGCGAGCGCCGACGGCAAGCCGCTCTACAGCTCCCTCGGCTTCACCCCGTCTCAATTCCTGGGCATGGACCTGCACACCTCCCCGCCGGGCGCCGGCACCCCCTGACGCACCACCACCCGCCGCCCGCGGCCGCCCTCGGACGCGGCCGGAAAGCACCTCCCCACCCGCCCCGGGGACCGCCCGGCCCGCCCGGCACGGAACAACCACCTCGCGACCCGGTACGCCCGCCCCGCGCGCCCGGCACACTGGGCACGTGCGCGTACTGATCGTCACCGCCGGCTCCTGGGGCGACGTCGCCCCCTACACCGGCCTCGCCGTCCGCCTGCGCGAGGCCGGCCACGCCGTCGACCTCGCCACCCACGCCCGCTTCGCCGACGCGGTCACCGGCCACGGCATCGGCTTCCGCCCCCTCCCGGTCGACCCCCGCGAGGAACTGGCCTCCGCCACCGGCCAGGGCCTGGCCCGCGCCGTCAGCCCTGCCGTGGCGATGGCCCGGGCCGTGACCATGGCGCGGCGCTTCATGCCGCGCCTCACGCGCGGGATCGCCGACGCCGTCGCCCAGGGCGCCGACGTGCTGATCTCCTCCACCGTCACCGACCCGATGTGCACCGTCCTGGCGGAGGCCCACCGCATCCCCAGCCTGAGCGGCTACCTCCAGCCGGTCACCCCCACCCGCGCCTACCCGCCCCTGGTCACCGCCGCAAGGACCCTCGGCGGATACGGCAACCTGCTGGCCTCCCGCGCCCTCTGGGCCGGCACCGACGGCCTCTTCGCCCCCGCCGTCCGGGCCCTG
Organism: Streptomyces sp. NPDC101118; assembly: GCF_044759445.1. Classification (NCBI taxonomy): domain Bacteria; kingdom Bacillati; phylum Actinomycetota; class Actinomycetes; order Kitasatosporales; family Streptomycetaceae; genus Streptomyces; species Streptomyces sp. NPDC101118. Next base: position 75,800 of record NZ_JBIVZG010000024.1, read on the forward strand.
CGCCGCGAACTCGGCCTCCCCGCGCCCCGCCGCGGAACCTCCCGCGGCGCCTTCACCGGATTCCTCGGCCTCCCGCCCGCCCGCACCGTCCTGCACGGCTTCAGCCCCACCGTCGTACCCCGCCCGGCCGACTGGCCCGAGGGCCACGAGGTGTGCGGGTACTGGTGGCCGCCGGCCCCGCCCGCCTGGGAACCCGAGCCACGCCTGGCGGAGTTCCTCGCGGCCGGCCCGCCCCCGGTCTTCGCCGGCTTCGGCAGCTTCGTCGCGGGCGACGCCCCACGCCTGTCCGCCCTCCTGGTGAAGGCCTTCCGCCTCGCCGGCGTACGGGGCGTCGTGCAGTCCGGCTGGTCCGGCCTGCACGCGGAAGGGGACGACGTCCTCACCATCGGCGAGGCACCGCACGCCGCCCTGTTCCCCCGCATGGCCGCGGTGATCCACCACGCCGGCGCCGGCACCACGTCCGCGGGCCTGCGGGCGGGCGTCCCCGCCGTACCCGTACCGGTCCAGCTCGACCAGCACTTCTGGGCCGCCCGCCTGCACACCCTCGGCGTGGCCCCCCGCCCCCTTCGCTACCAGCGCCTCCACGCCGCGGACCTGGCGGCCGCCATCCGCGCCGCCCTCGCGGTGCCGCCCGCACGGCCCCGCGCCCTGGCCGCCGCGCTGGCGGCCGAGGACGGCTCGGCCCCCGTCCTCTCGGCCCTGGCACGCCTCTGACGGCCACCCGCACGGCCTGCCCGGACCACCCAGCCGGCAGGCGAGCGCGCCGAGAGACGGCACGTTCCTGCACCGACCAGCGGCAATTTGGCACAATCGCGCACATTAAGGAGCCTCATGCGTGCCCATGCCACCGCCCAGCTGACCGGCGACCGGTCCCACCAGTGCGACGCCACCGCGACGTTCACCCATCGCGGCGCGCGGTCGTACGCGCTGCTCGACGGCATCGGCAGCAACGACGAGGTCCGCGACTGGGCGCGGACCACCGCCCGCCGCCTGGCCCGCGCCGCCGCCCGGGAGGGCGCCGAGCCGGGCCTGCGCGCGGTGCACGCCGCCATCGCCGCCGATCCTGCGCGCCAGGACCCGTACACGGAACTGCCCTGCGCGGTCGCCGTCGTGGCGGTCGTGTCCGACCAGCGGCTCCAGGTCGCCTGGTGCGGCGACTCCCGCGCCTACCTGCTCCCGCCGGGCGCCCGCGAGGCGGTCTGCCTCACCGCCGACCACAACATGCGCCGGCAGCTGCAGGACATGGGGCTGACGCCCGGCCCGTACGACCGCAACCTGGTTACCTCCTACCTCGGCGACACCCGTCCCGACTGGCTGCTCGGCACCCGGTCCGTGCCCGCCGGGGGCCGCCTCCTGCTGGCGAGCGACGGGGCGTACGAACCCCTGGAGGACGCCGGCGCCGACCTGGCGGCCCACCTCGCGGGAACCCCACAGGCGGCGGCCCGCGCGCTCGTCGCCGCGGCGGTGGCCCACGCCACCGGACCCGCCGACAACGCGACGGCCCTCGTCGCCGACCTCTGACCGCGTGACCCACATCACAAGAGAAAGGGGCCGGCGTGCCGATGAGTCCGGCGGGCCGCGCCGGTCTACCAGTTCACAAGCCACACACGCAGACCACGGGAGCGGACCGACATGCGCATCGTCATCACCGAGTTCATCAGCCTCGACGGCATCGTGCAGGCTCCCGGCGGCCCGGAGGAGGACACCGACGGCGGCTTCGCGCACGGCGGCTGGACCCACCCCTTCTTCGACCCGGAGGTGGTCGGCGGCGCCTTCGACAGCGCGCTGGCCGGCGCCGAGGCGCTGCTCTTCGGCCGCCGCACCTGGCAGAACATGGCCGCGGCCTGGCCGGAGCGGGCGGGCGACCCCTTCGCGGACCGGATGAACTCCATCCAGAAGTACGTGGTCTCCGACACCCTCGGCGACGACAAGCTGACCTGGGACAACACCGTCCGCATCCCGGGCGCGGAGGCCGTCGCCGGAATCCGCGAGCTGCGCGACCGCGACGGCGGCGACCTGGTCGTGATGGGCAGCCCGACGCTCGCGCGCACCCTCATCTCCGAGGGTCTGGCCGACGAGCTCCGGCTGATGACGATGCCGGTGCTGCTGGGCGGCGGGAAGTCGCTCTTCCCGGCGGACGGCGGCCTGCACACCTTCGAGCTGGCCGAGGCGGTCACCTCTCCGCAGGGCGTCGTGGTCTCGACGTACCGCCGCAAGGCCTGACCCCGGCAGCGGCCCCGGACCTGCATCCGGGGCCCGCGCCCCGCTCCCGCTGCCCCGACCCGCGCCGGCCTCGGCGCGGGTTTGCGTGCCAGCTGCTCGTCGCCCTCGCCTTCCTGAGCATCCCGCTCGTCCGCCACCGCTTCGGCCCCGCCGCCAAGGCCGCCGCAGACGCCGAGCTGACCGGCCAGGGCGTCCGCCCCGCCGTGCTGGAGGAGAACGGCCTGCGCTTCGACGCCGGCGGCCACGAGACCTGGGCCCCGGTCGCCGTCGCGACCGTGATGACCGCCGTGGCCGCGCTCAACCTCGCGCAGAGCTCCTGGGCCCCCACGCTGACCTGGATCTTCCAGATCGCGGTGATCCTCATGAACGTCCTGATCGTCCACAGCAACCTGACGGCCGTTCGGTCCGTGCAGACCGCCTTCCGCCGCAAGAACGACCCCGAACTCGCCCGCGTCGACGTCGCGGCCTTCCTCAGGGCCGCCGAGCGCGCGTTCCCCTCCTGGGTCCAGCTCCTCCAGAAGGCCCGCCACACCGTGGTCTTCGGCGCCTCCGCCCTCGCCCTGACGGCCGTCGCCCTCACCGGCTGACCCCCGCACGGAAATCACCTTGTCCCCCAGGTCAACCACCAGCAGGATTCACGGCATGACGGTCCGATACCCCCGCCCCCTGCGCCCCGGCGACCGCATCGGCGTGACCTCCCCGTCCAGCGGGGTCCCCGAGAAGCTGTGGGCCCGGCTTGAGGTCGCCCTCGGCGACGTACGCGCCCGCGGCTACGAGGTCGTCCTCGGCCGGTGCATGGACGGCTCGGGTCACGCCAGCGCCCCCGCGCCCGACCGCGCGGCCGAACTGACGGCGATGCTGACCGACCCCACGATCCGCGCGGTCGTACCGCCCTGGGGCGGCGAGACCGCCATCGACCTGATCCCGCACCTCGACTGGGGACGGCTGCGCGACGCGGAACCGACCTGGCTCGTCGGCTACTCGGACACCTCGACCCTGCTCACGCCGCTGACCCTGCTCACCGGCACGGCGACCGTCCACGGCAACAACCTCATGGACACGCCCTACCGTGCTCCCGAGGGGCTGCTGTCGTGGCTCGACGTCGTCGCGGCGCCCCCCGGCCACCGCTTCACCCAGACGCCGCCCGGCCGCCACCGCGCCACGGGCTGGGACGACTACGCCGTCCACCCGGACGTACGCGAGTTCACCCTCGACTCCGCCGGCTCGTGGACCCGGCTCGACGCCACCGGCGACGTCACGGCCGAGGGCCGGCTGATCGGCGGCTGCATCGAAATGCTGTGCAACCTCGCCGGCACCCCCTACCTCGACGCCTCGGCCTTCGCCCGCGCCGAGTCCCCGGAAGGCCTGCTCGTGTACGTCGAGGCCGGCGGTCACGACGCCTTCACGATCTGCCGCAACCTGCACGGCATGCGCCTCGCCGGCTTCTTCGACCGGGCGAACGCGGTCCTCGTCGCCCGGACCAACGCCCCGGACGCACCCACCCTCACCCAGCACGAGGCCGTCCTCGACGCGCTCGGCCCGCTGGGCGTGCCGATCGTCGCCGACGTGGAGTGCGGCCACGTCCCGCCGTACCTGCCGCTCGTCAACGGCGCCCTGGGCCGCCTCGTCCACACCCGGGACCGCAGCGAACTGACCCAGACCCTGGCCTGACGCGCCGCCGGACACCACGCCGCCCGCCGGCCGCGTCCCGGCGGCCGCCCCGGCGGTGTCGGCCGGCGGCGTCATCCGGCCTGCGTCCTACCGCCCGCCGTCCAGCCGCGCCGCGAACCCGTCCAGCAGCGTCTCCAGGCCCAGCTCGAAGGTGCGGGCCGGGGAGGCGCCGTACTCGGCCGCGGCGGGCGTCTCCAACCGCGCCCGCAGCCGGGGGAACTGCGCCGCGACCTCCTCGGCCTTGGCCATCGTCTCCCGGAGCAGCTCCTCGGGGTCGCCCCCGTCCCGCGCCAGCCGTCGCGTCAGGGACGCCGCCGCGGACACCGCGAGCGCGTTGCCGAGGACGTACGTGAACACCGCGGCCGCCGCCTGGTCCGCCTCCGCACCGGCGAACCCGGCCTTCTCGTAGACGGCGAGGTTGTGGTCGTCGTGCCGCGACTTGCCCGGGCCGTACAGGAAGTACGAGCCGAAGGCCTGCGTCAGCCAGGGGTGCCGGACCAGCATCTCGTGCAGACCCGTCGCCATCGAGGTGGCGGCCGTGCGCCAGTCGACGGTGTCCAGGTCGGGCAGCCGGATCTCGTTCCAGACGTGGTCCCCGACCATCAGCACCAGGTCGTCCTTGTTCTTGACGTGCCAGTACACGGCGGTGGCCACGGTCCCGAGCCGCTTGCCCAGGGCCCGCATGTTGAGGCCCTCGAGGCCTTCCTCGTCCAGCAGCTCGACGGCGGTCAGGACGATCTGTTCCTTGGTGATCTTCTCGCGCGGCATGCGCCACACCATAGGCACGACGCCACTCCTGCACAAAGTGCAAGTCGCCGTCACCGCCGACCCCGACTTCGCCGCGGCCTCGGCCCCTCCGGGCGGCTGGGCGACCCGCATCGCGACCTGGTCCGAGACCGGCCGGACCGGGGCCCCGGACCCGGCCCCGCGCACCGGCGTGTGCTGGCGCGACAGCGACCACTCCGGTGCCCAGGGCCACGGGCGCTCCTGGAACGTCCAAGCGTCCGTCGAACTGCACCACCGCACCGCACCGCACCGATCCGGAGCCGGAGTTCGAGGCCCGCAGCGCCCTCCGCACCCCCTAGCCGGCGTCCAGCACCTCACCGGAAGGCACCACGACCCCGAACAGATCGGCCACGGTCGCCAGCGCCCCGGCCCGCAGCACCTCCGCCGGCACCACGCCCCCGTCCGCCCCCGGCAGCGACCGGGTGGCCGTGGCCCCCGCGACCACCGTCGGCCGGTACCCCAGGTTGAACGCCCCCTGCGCGGTGAACAGCACGCACATGTGCGTCATGAACCCGGCCAGCACCAGGTCCTTCCCGCTCCCCGCCGCGAACCCCAGCCCCTCCAGCACCTTCTCCAGACCGGTCCCCTGGAAGGAGTCCGGCAGCTGCTTCACCACCACCGCCTCACCGGCCCGCGGCGCGACCTCGTCGCTGATCGCCCCGATCCGCGCCCGGACGTCGTACGGCGTGCCCGGACCGCCGTCGTTCACCACGTGCACCACCGGCGCACCCGCGGCCCGCGCCCGCTCCAGCAGCCGGGCCCCCTCCACGAGGGCCTCCTCCGCGCCTTCCAGGGCCATGACCCCCTCGCGGTAGGTGTTCTGAAAGTCGATCATCACCAGCACGGACTCGCTCAGCCGGGCCGGCCGGTCGTCCAGCCCGACCACCTCGCGCAGCCTCTTCGACACGACGCTCATCAGGACTCTCCTCACAAAAAGGGCATGGTGCGGCGAACGCGCCGCCCAGGCCACCGACAGAAACGGAAAGAAGAAGGAAGAAAAGGAAGGATCAGCCGACCGACATCCGGAACCGCCGCCGGTACGCCGCCGGCGTCGTCCCCACCTGCCGCCGGAACGCCCGGTGCAACGTCTCCGCCGACCCCAGCCCGGCCGCCGCCGCGACCTGACCCAGCGGCAGGTCCCCGGTCTCAAGCAGCCGCCGCGCCGCCTCGACCCGCGCCGACTCGACGTACGCACCGGCGCTCACGCCGGTCTCCCGCGCGAAGACCCGGGCGAAGTGCCGCTCGCTCAGGCACATCCGCGCCGCCAGCGCCCCGGCCGACAGATCGCCGTCCAGGTGGTCGGCGATGAACAGCAGCAGCTCGTCGATGTCCCGCCGCCCCGCCGGGGGCCGGCTGAGCGGTACGGAGAACTGGCTCTGCCCGCCCTGCCGCTTCAGGTACATCACCAGCTGCCGCGCCACGGCCAGCGCGGTGTCCTCGCCCAGGTCCTCCGCGACCAGCGCCAGCGCCAGGTCCAGGCAGGCGCTGATGCCGGCCCCGGTCCAGAGCCGCCCGCGGTCCGCCCGTACGAAGATCGGATCGGCGTCGACGGTGACGCCTGGGTGGGCGGCCGCCAGTTGGGCGGCGGTCGACCAGTGCGTGGTCGCCGTCTTCCCGTCCAGCAGCCCGGCCGCGGCCAGCACGTGCGCACCGACGCACACCGACGCCACCCGCCGCGCGCGCGGCGCGGTCTCCGCGACCCACGCCACGACAGCGGGGTCGATCCGTGCGACGGGACCGTCCGGCCCCATGTCCACGGCCCCCGGCACGAGCAGCGTGTCCACCGGCCCCCGCACCTCGCCGAAGGCGAGGTCCGCGACCAGCCGGACCCCGGCAGCGGTCCGTACCGACTCCCCGTCGGGCGACGCGAGGAGGACCTCGTACCCGGCACGCCCCGCGGTCTCCCGGCCGGCCAGCGAGAAGACCTCGGCCGGACCGGTGACGTCGAGCAGGTCGACGTCGGGGAAGACCGCGATGACGACGCGGTGGGGTGTGCTGGACATGCACCGATCCTCACCGCCCCGGCCGACGGCCGCAATGACGATTCCCTGTCACATCCGGACACGGGCGGCCGCACCCCCTAGGCTGCCGCCACAGCACACCCGCCCGTACCGCACCAGGAACCGGGGAACACCATGAACGCGAAGACCCTCGCCGCAGCTGCGGCCCTGGCAGCCGCCGCCCTGATCGCCGCGGCGCACACCGCGGCGGCCCGTGAAACCCCCGAACCGCCCACCCCGGACGAGTCGGCGTCCTCCCACGCCCTCACCCCCGAGGGTGAACCCGAGGACTACTGGACCCCCGAACGCATGCTCGCGGCGGCCCCGGCCCCCATGCCCACCGAGCCCTAGGCGGGCATCCGGTCGGCCCGGCGGGCAGTCGTGGCACGCCCCGGGGCGTAGGCCCACAGCGCGATGCCGATGAAGATCACCTGCTCGGGAATCCTGAACCACAGCGGTGTCGCCGGTTCGCCGTTGAACGGGATCTGCTCGACGGCTGCGTGGATGTTGGCGGGGAGCAGCAGGACGAACAGCACCGCCAGGCCGAGGCCGGCCGCCGGCCGGGTGGCCTCCCGGACGAGTCCGGCGGCGCCCAGGAGTTCCAGAACGCCCGTTGCGTAGACGGCGAAGCGAGGGAAGGGCACGAACGGCGGGACCATCGCGACCAGGTCGTGGTGGCCGGGCATGGGGCCGAGGGCGGACGGGACGAAGTGTGCGCCGGCCGTGAACACCAGCATGACCGCGAGGCCGTGCAGCACGGACACCCGCCAGGTCGCGAACCGGCTGACGCCCAGCGAGCCGAGCAGCCTGAACAGTGTTGCGGGAACGGCGATGAGCATGAGCGTGCCGAACATGAGGGGCGAATCCTTTCGGTGGGTCGGTCGCGTCCACGCCGTGCTGAGGGACGGGCACGAAGAAGGCGGTCAGGATCGGCCGGGGTGCCACGCGGGACGTCCTTCAGGGACCGCAGCACAGCAGAATGGATAATAGCGCTATCCGCTATCCATTACATCGGGAAAGTGAGTGGATGAAGGTCTCCGAGCTCAGCCGGCGCACCGGCGTACAAGTGCCGTTGATCAAGCACTACCTGCGTGAAGGGATGCTGCCGCCCGGCCGGTCCACCGCGTCCAACCAGGCCGAATACGGCGAGGACCACGTGCACCGGCTCCGGCTCATCCGCACGCTGATCGCGGTCCGCGGTCTGTCGGCGAGCGCGACGAAGGAGATCCTGGACGCGCTCACCACCGAACAAGAGGACCTGCACCAGGTCTTCGGGATCGTGCTGGGTGTACGCCCGGCCAAGAGGGAGGAGGAGGCCGGCGCGGGACCGCCCTCGGCAGAGCCGGCGCCCGCGGGCCTGGCCGACGCTCACGAACTGATCACCGAAATGGGGTGGGAGGTTTCCCAGGGCAACCCGGCCACGCACACCCTGGCCGAGGTGCTGGCCGCACTCGCCGACCTGGATGCGGACATCGACTGGCGCGGCCTGCTGCCGTACGCCCGCCTCGCCGACGGCATCGCCGACGTGGACGTGGAACAGATGCGCGGCGAGCGAGACCTGCTGGCCCAAGCCGAACGCGCCGTTCTGGTCTCGATCCTCCTCGAACCCGCTCTGCTGGCTCTCCGTCGGCTGGCGCAGGAAGCCAAGTCGTCCCAGCACTTCGGCGGCAAGCCCGGCGAGACGAACTCGGCTTGAGGCGCGTGGAGTGGGTGCCGGGGAAACGCTCCGGCCACCCTGGCGGCACGCACGACGACGCCGCCGCCCCGCATCGAGCGGGACGGCGGCGACAGGGAATCGCGGCGAGACGGAACCGCGGCGAGAGGGAAGCCCGGCGACGTACTCAGGCACCGACCAGCGGCCCGCTCCCACCACGCCGCCGCCGCACGCTCACGGCCACCGCGGCGGCGAGCACCAGCAGGAGAAGCGGCAGCACGAGGTACGCGGCCAGTGCCCCGGTCAGCTCCGCGAGGACGAGGAACGGCAGCCCCGCGGCCAGCACCGCCGGCGCCGTGCGCAGCCGTACGAAGGCCTGACGCCCCGCCAGCAGCAGCCCACCGGCCACCGGTACGAGGAACCGCAGCCAGCTCACTGCGTACGGCAACGGCACCGCCACCACCGCCGCGCTCAGCACGACCCCCCAGGCCGCGACCGCCACCGCACCACCCGCACTCCGCACCCGCGGCACCGGCCGCAGATCGGGCGGGCAGGCCAGCGTCACCAGGAGCAGCAGCAACAGCGGCCCCGTGGTGAAGAGAGCGGCGCCCACCGCCCCGGCACCCTGCCGCCAGGCGTCCGCGGCCAGCGTCCCGGCCACCCCCGCCAGCGCGAGCCAGCAGCCGGCCGCCCACCGCCCGGCCAGGGCCAGTACGGCCCCCGCCACGGTCACCAGCCCGCCCGCGGCCACCAGCGTGTACGCCGTACCGGCCGCACCGAAGGTCGCACCGCCACCCAGGCCGACCCGGAACAGCAGCCCGGACTGCCACAGCGCGGCCGCACCGACGGCCACCAGGGCGAACGGCGCCACCGCCGCGAACCACCCCCCGCACCGCCCGGCCGAGCCCAGCCCGAGCCGCATGCGCAGGGCGTGCCCGACCACGTCGCCGGTCTCGCGCATCCGCCCCAGCGGACCCGCGTCCCGCGTGGACTCCCGGTACACCTCGGCGACCTCGTCGCCGAACTCCCGCCGGAAGGAGGCGGGGTAGAGCCGAACCGCCCAGCTCACGCGCCCACCGCCCCACCGGCGACACCCAGACCGGCGGCACCCAGCCCCAGGCGGCGCGTGGCTTCCTGCGCGGTCCGCGCGATCCGGGCCGCCTCCGCGGCCAGCACCTCGCGGCCGCGCGGCGCGAGCGCGTAGCTGCGCCGCCGCCGCCCGTCGACCACCTCGTCCTCGTGGACGGCGATCAGTTCCTGTTCCAGGAGCCGCTCCAGGGCCCCGTACAGCGTCCCGGTGCGCATCTTCGTGCGCCCTTCCGAGATCTTCTCGACCTCCTGGGCGATCGCGTACCCGTGCCGCGGGGCATCGGCGACCGCCGTGAGGATGAGCAGCGTCGGCTCACGCAGAGCTTGATCGTTCACGCCCCGACAATAACTCGGCTGCCGACATATGTCGACAGCCGAGTCATCGAGAAGCGGGGGAACTTCACCGCCGCGCGGTACGGAGCAGCGCCATCGCCCCCACGCCCGGAACCGCCACGGAGCACGCCGCGATCACCAGCAGCTCCACCGGCCCGACGTTGACGGCCGCCAGCACGAGCGCGCCCACCAGCAGCATCACCGGCACGGCGACGGACGTCGCCGTGCCGAGCACCTTCTCCCGCCGCTCCCACTGCGCGGAACTCCACAGCAGCACCAGCCCGGCCAGCAGGGCCACCCCGCCCAGCGCGAAATTGGCCAGCACCAGCAGGCTCGCGCAGGCGAGCAGCCCCACCGTGACCCGCGTCCGCCACAACGGCTCCGCAGGCGCAGCCGGAGTGGCCGGAGCAGCCGCCACCCCGGCGGAGGGCGCGGCGGCCGGCTCCTCGGCGAGCGCGGACGCGGCCACGGTCCGCGGGTCGCCCAGCTGTTCCAGCACCTCCCGGATCTGCTCCTCGCCCTCCGCGCCGCTGTCCTGGACGTGCTCGCGCAGGTCCGAGAGCAGCTCGGCCCGGCGCTCGGCGGGCAGTTCGGCCGTCTCGCGCGAGACGGCGGCGAGGTAGGCGGTCACCAGCGGGTGCTCGGCAATGGCGTTCATGCGGACTCCCCTTGCGGGTCGGTGAGGAAGTGGTCGACGGCGTCCCGGAAGAGCGGCCACGCCTGTGCGAACTCGGCGAGGGCCGCCCGGCCGACGGGCGTCAGGGTGTAGTACCGGCGAGGCGGCCCGCTCGGGGACTCGCGCAGTTCGGTGTCGACGTACCCCTCCCGCCGCAGCCGCGACAGCAGGGGGTAGATCGTGCCCTGGCTGGTGGTCATCACGCTGACCGCGGACAGCTCGGCCAGCAGCTCGACCCCGTACCTGGGCCCGTCGCGCAGCAGCGCGAGCACGCAGTGCTCCAGCACGCCCTTGCGCAACTGGCTGGGGACCCGTCCTCCTGCCTCGTTCTTTGCGTTACCAGGAACCATGCAATGCAAGATACCTCGCGCAAAAACCCACCGACAACCCGCCACCCCCCGACCACCCACTCACAGGTACTCAGACAGGTACGCGACGAACCTGAGTACCAGCACCCTGACCTGGACTTCCGCGCTCCAGAACACTGATCCCCATGAGCACTCGACTCCACAGCCTCCCCCGCGACCTGATGTCCACCCCCCTCCTGGCCGGCCTCGCCGTCGGCGCCTGGGCGGTCTGGCTCGGCTGGGACCAGGTACGCGACGTCGCCCCGGACGGCTCGGTCAGCGGCCCGTACCAGGCCTGGCAGGTGATCGGCCTGGTCCTGACCCTCACGGCGGTCGTCTGGGCCTCAGCCCGCCGCCAGTTGGTCGTGGCCTCGATCGTCGGCACCACCGCCGGCCTCACCGTCGCCTCGTTCTACGACTGGTCCGACGACGGCAGCGGCCTCTTCGTCATCGGCGTCGGGATGACCACGGTCGCCACGTTCGCCGCCACCGCCGGCCTCACCGTCATCACGGCCTCCCGCGCCCGCCGGGCCCGCGCCTGAACGGACACCCGCTCAGGGAACCCGGGCCCGCACCATCACCACGGCCCGGTCCCCTACGGACAGCAGCCGGCCTGCAGGACCGGCGAACCCCGCCGCAGCAGCGAGCCGACACCCGTCCTCCGCGGTCTCCGGCAAACCCAGGTCCCCCGCCACCAGTTCGGCGAACACCCCACCCGGCCGGAACCGCGACGCGACCGGCAGGGTGAACCCCACCCGCCCGCCGGGCCGCACCGCCCGCAACCAGTCGTCGAGCGCAGCCGCCCCCAGGAAGTGCAGCGAGGACGCGCACAGCACCACGTCGAGGGCACCGTCCGCGACCGGCAGGGGCACCGCCGGTCCCACCCGCCAGTCGACCGCCCCGCCGACCCCGGCCCGCTCCCCCCGCGCCCGGCCCGCCGCCACCATCCCGGCCGACAGGTCCACCGCGAGCACCGGCACCTCACCACCACCCGCCGCGACCACGGCCAGCGCCACCGCACCGGTCCCGCACGCCACATCGGCCACGGCCTCACCCCCGCCCGGAGCCAGCCACCCGACCAGCGCCCGCGCGATCCCGTCGTGGTGCGCGTCGTCGTACGCCTCGGCCAGCCCGTCGAACGCCGCCGCCATCCGCCGCCTCGCTGTCGTCATGACGCAGCACCCCAATCAGCCTCTCCAGCCGGAAACCGCGCTCCCCACCGATGAGTTCGCGCACCGCACGGGGTCTACCCACCGGAACACCGACGCGCAGACATCCCCCGGACCCGGCCGAGGAGGCACCCGCATGACCACCTCAACCCCCACCACCAACCCCACCCCCCACACCGAATCCACCCCCACCCCCGGCACCCGCACCCGCCTCCTCCTCACCGGAGGCCTGGCAGCCGGCCCGCTCTTCCTCGCCGCGGGCGTCGCACAGGGCCTCGCCCGCGACGGCTTCGACTTCACCCGCAACGCGATCAGCCAGCTCGCCCTCGGCACCCACGGCTGGATCCAGACGGCGAACTTCCTGCTCGCCGCCGTCCTGCTCACGGCAGCCGCGACCGGCCTCCACCGCCTGCTCCGCACCACGCCCGGCGGCACCTGGGCCCCGCGCCTGGTCGCCGTCTTCGGCGCCTCCTTCCTCGCGGCCGCGGTCTTCCCGGCCGACGCGGGCGCAGGCTTCCCGGCCGGCAGCCCCGACTCCACCCGGCTCAGCACCCACGGCGCCGTCCACATGGCCAGCGGCATGATCGGCTACCTCGCCCTGTGTGCCGCCTTCCTCGTCCTGGCCCGCTCCCTCGCCGCCCGCGGCCACCGCAGCTGGGCCCTGGCCTCCCGCCTGGTCCCGCTCGCCGTCCTCGCGGGCTTCGCCGGCTCCTCCGCCACGGTCCTGTCCTTCACCGCCGCGGCCGCCCTGGGCCTGACGTACCTGACCGCTGTCACGGCCCGCCTCCTCACCGACCGGAGTTAGATCGAGCTTTTCCGATCAAGGGGGGATCCGGATGGCCGCGTGGAGCGAGCAGGCCCGACGGAGGCACGTCCCGTGCCGCACTCGCAGCCACGGCGAGCTGGTCCGCATCATCGTGACCACGCTGCTCGACCGCGTCCTGACCGACTTCGAATCCTTCGGCCGCCCGTCCGTCACCCTCGACCCGAACGCCGAACCGATGCCGTACCACTAGGGACAGGCGCGGGGCGCGTTCCGGGGATGCCGAGCACCGAGAGGAACGCGGTTGCCGCGGGCGGGCGCCCGGCGAGGCTCCAGACGACGTGCTCGACGCGGGTCGGGGCGTCGGTGACCTCGATGACGGTCACCCCATCGAGCGTCGGCGCGTAGGCGGCGGGGAGCAGCGCCACGGCGAGGCCTGCACCGACGAGCCGGGCCATCAGCGAGTCTGCGGTGTTCACCTCGAAGGCCACCTCCCGGGTGAGGCCGGCGGCCGCGAAGGCCTGGTCGGACTGGAGCCGTCCGGCGGTTCCGGCCGGCAGGTCCACGAACACCTCGGAGGACAGCCTGCGGAGGTCGACCGCCGGCTCGGCGGTGAGCGGATGGTCCGGTGCGGCCACCGCGACGAGACGGTCCCGGCCGAGCTCGTGGGCGGCCACGCCGCGGGGCTGCGACGTGGCGGGCAGCCCGAGGAACGCCACGTCCACGACCCCCTCCCGGACCTGCTCGGTCAGCTCGTCGCTGGCCCCCACCCGCAGGCCGATGCGCACGTGCGGGTGGCGCCGGCGGAACTCGCGCAGCGCCCCCGGCACGTCGGCCGCGGCGACCGTGGGGATCAGTCCCACGGACAGCCTTCCGCGGACTTCGCCGACCGCCGCGGCGACCTCGGCGGCCGCCCGTTCGGCGGCTTCCACGGCCTGACGGGCCGCGGGCAGGAACGCCGCGCCGGCCGGGGTCAGCCGGACCCGGCGGCTGGTGCGTTCGAAGAGCTTCGCCCCGAGTTCCCGTTCCAGACGGGCGATCTGGTGGCTGAGGGCGGACTGGACGACCAGACAGCGCTCGGCGGCCCGGGTGAAGCTGTTCGTCTCGGCGACGGCAAGGACGTAGCGCATCTGCTGGAGCTCCACCCATCCATCGTGGATCGAGATCGATGGGCTGACAAGCATGTGTTGGACTCATCGATCGCGCCCGACCGAGACTCCGGTCATGTCTCCCCACACGACGATTCCCCAGGCGCTGCGGACGAACGGCACCTCCATGGCGGGACTCACAGCGCTGACGGCACTCGCCCCGCTGTCCTGGGGCACGTTCTACGTCGTCACCACCGAACTCCTGCCGCCCGGGCACCCGCTGTTCGCGGGCCTCCTGCGGGCGCTGCCCGCCGGCCTGATCGCGCTGGCCGTCGGCCGGACCCTGCCGCGCGGGGCGTGGTGGCCGAAGGCCGCGGCGCTGGGCGTGCTGAACATAGGCCTCACCTTCCCGCTGCTCGCCGTCGCGGCCGAACGCCTGCCGGGCGGTGTGGCCGCCACCCTCGCGGCCGCCCAGCCGCTCGTCGTCGCCGTCCTGGCGGTGGCGGTCCTCCACGAACGCCGGTCCGTGTGGCGGCTGGGCTGGGGCGTGGCGGGCATGGCAGGAGTCGGCCTGGTCGCGATCGGCCCGGACGCCGCTCTCGACGCCGTGGGGGTCCTGGCGGGCCTGGGCAGCGCAGCCTCGATGGCACTCGGCGTGACGCTCACCAAACGCTGGGGGCGCCCTGCGGGAGTCGGCGCCACCGCCTTCACGGGGTGGCAACTCACCGCAGGGGGAGTGTTCCTGGCGCCGGTCGTGCTGCTCGCCGAGGGCGCGCCCCCCGCCGTGGACGCGCGTGCCGTCCTCGGTTACCTCTGGCTGGGCCTGGTCGGCGGTCTCCTCGCCTTCGTCCTGTGGTTCCGGGGCATCACCACCCTGTCCGTCACCGGCGCCGCCGTCCTCGTCCTGCTCTCGCCGCTGGTCGCGGCCGCCCTCGGCGCCGCCCTCCTCGGCCAGACCCTGAGCCCCGCCCAGCTCGCGGGCTTCGCCCTGGCCCTGGCCGCCATCGCCGCGGGCCAACTCCCGTCCCCGCCCCGCGCCCGCGGCTGAACCACGACCCGGGTGGACGTCGTCCCAGGCCGCGAGTCCCTCCCCGAGCCCGCACGCCGGCGCGGCCGATGGTCCGCGACGAACGGCGCGCATCCCACAGGGACCCCGGTCACCTGGAGGCGGCGAAGACCAAGGTCAGGATGTGCCCGCAGCGGGCCTCGACGCAGTGCCGGAAGAGGTACCGCAGGTAGGCGGGCGCGACACCGGTGCGGGGGTCGGCCGTCGCGTAGACGACGACCTCGTAGCCGCCCATGTAGTTGCCGTACCCGTGGCGCACGACGGTGCCCGGGTGACGGTCATGGGGCGGGCCGGGTGTGCCCGGGCATCCCACGCGCTGAAGTTCCGCCGCGGCCTGACCCCAAGGACAAGGCCTAGCCGTCCACGGACCGCGGAGCCGCCCGGTGGTCGCGCCACGCCGCAAGGGCCTCCTCGCGGCTGCCGGCCGGGTGGGCGGCGTGCCAGTCGCGCAGATAGCGGTTGAACTCGAACTGGGCGCCGATCTCCTGCGGCAGCGCCGCCTCGGCGCGCGTCGCGTGCCAGTGGGCGACCGCGTCGCCCAGGGTGCGCCCCGCGCTCTCGGCGACGTAGGCCCGCATGTGCGCGTCGAAGTGGAACCCGGGCCCGATCTCCCGCAGGAAGAACTCCCGCAGCACCTGGCTGCACCGCTGCCCGTCCGGAATCACCGTGCCGGCGTCCACCGGGGCCGCCAACTGCCGCCCGCCCGGCCGCCGGCCCCGCACCTCCGCGGGCACCGGCTCCCCGTCGAGTACGGCGCGCAGCCGCTCGGTGAGTACGGCCTTCCCGCCCCCGCGCGGTACGCCGAGCTCCCGGGCCAGCCCGGTCAGCTCGGCCAGGGTCCAGTACCACCGCCCCAGCTCGGCCCCGGTCAGCGCGGAGCTGAGCACCGGGCGGCCCGCACCACTGTCTCCGTCATTCGAACGCACATTCCATTCTAGCAACCGCCTGCGTGGCGTTAACCTCACCATCATTGCAACGCAAGCCCCATGCAAGTTGCATTAACCTACAAAGCCAACGCAACGATTTACCCACTTTGACCTGCAAAAACTGAACTCCATCGCAACAAGCGCGTTGCTGAATCCGTGAACACAACGTAGCTTTTGCGTTGTCGGAAACAAGCGGGCCAAAGGGGCCGGCGCCCGACACGATCAAGGAGCAGTCATGCAGCAGTTCGACACCACCGCCCCGCTCTCCGCCCTCCTGAACGTCCCCGCGGGCCGCATCCGCTTCGTGGCCACGGACGAGTCGGACAAGACGAACGAGGCGAACGAGGCGAACGAGGCGAACGAGGCGAACGAGACGACCACGACGGTGGAGGTCCTGCCCGCGGACGCCTCGAAGAGCCGCGACGTGAAGGCCGCCGAAGCCGTCCAGGTCACCTACGCCGACGGCGTCCTCCGCATCGAGGCCCCCGAGGACAGCGTCCGGATGCTCGGCAACCCCGGCTCCGTCGAGGTCACCGTCCACCTGCCGGCCGGCTCCCACCTGCGGGCGAAGACCGCGTCCGCCGAGTTCCGCGCCGTCGGCCGCCTGGGCGAGGTCGAGTACGACAGCGCCCACGGCTCGGTCAAGCTCGACGAGACCGCGGGTGGCCGCATCACCCTCCAGGCCGGCGACATCGCGGTCGGCCGCCTCGGCGGCCCGGCGGAGATCCGTACCCAGAAGGGCAACCTGATGATCGCCGAGGCCGTGCGCGGCACGGTCCGCCTCAGCACCGACGCCGGTGACGTGACCGTCGGCGCCGCCCGCGGCGTCTCGGCCACCCTCGACGCCGGCACCTCCTACGGCCGGATCCACAACAGCCTCGCCAACACCGAAGGCTCCGCCGCCGCCCTGACCATCCACGCCACCACCTCGTACGGCGACATCACCGCCCGCGCCAACTGAAAGAGCCGCGAATCCCCCGGACCCCACCACCCACCCGAGGACGAACCCCGAGCATGAGCACCCCCCAGAACTACCGAGCGGCGGAGCGGCTCCTGAGCCGCCCCGCCCGCCCCGGCGAACTGGTCGTCGGCGACAGGGTCACCCCGCAGTGGACCGACCAGGGCGCCCGCTTCTGGTACGCGGTGGACAACGGCGCCGGCAAGCACTTCGTACGCGTCGACCCCGCGGACGGCACCCGCGAGCCAGCCTTCGACCACGCCCGCCTCGCCACCGCCCTGACCGCAGCCTCCGGCCACCCGGCCGACCCCGAAGCCCTCCCCTTCACCACCCTCCGGCTGACCGCCGGCACGGCGGAGTTCGACGCCTTCGGCGCGTTCTGGCGCTGCCGGCTCGACGGACCGGACCCCTACGTCTGCGAGCGCACCGCGTTCACCCCGCCCGCCAACCCCCTCGAAGTCCTCTCGCCCGACGGCAGGCTCGCCGTCTCCCGGCGCGGCCACGACCTGTGGGCCCGCTCCCTCGCCGACGGCCGCGAATGGCCCCTGACCACCGACGGCGAACCCGACCACGCCTACGGCACCGGACCGGCCAGCACGGCCAACGCCACCCTGATGCGCAAGCTCGGCCTGCCGCACCTGATGCCCGCGGCCGCCTGGTCGCCCGACTCCACGAAGGTGCTCACGCACCGGACCGACGAGCGCCGCGTCCGCCTGACCCACCTCGTCGAGGCCCACCCCGCCGACGGCGGCGCGCCCCGCACCCACACCCAGCGCTACGCCCACCCCGGCGACCCCCACCTGCCCCTCGCCGAACTCGTCGTCCTGGACGTCACCGACGGGACCGCCGTCCCCGCCCGGGCCGAACCGCTGCTCGCCCCCCAGCTGTCACCCGTCATGACCCAGTGGGCCTGGTGGGCCGAGGACGGCTCGGCGGTCTACTACCTAGACCGCCCCCGCGACCTCCGCACGCTCACCCTGCACCGGATGGACCCGGCCACCGGCGAGGTCACCACGGTCCTCGCCGAGACCGGCCCGACCCGGGTCGAACCCAACCAGTGGGCCTACGAGCCGCCGATCGTACGGACCCTGGCCGACGAGGTCCTCTGGTACTCGCAGCGCGACGGCTGGGGCCACCTCTACCGCTACGACCTGCACACCGGCGAGCTGCTCAACCGGATCACCTCCGGACCGTGGGCGGTCCGCCGCATCCTGCGCGTGGACGGGACCGAACGCGCCGTGTACTTCACCGCCTCCGGCCTCGTCGCCGAGGACCCGTACCGGCGCACCGTCTGCCGCGCCGCCCTGGACGGCACCGACTTCACCCGGATCACCGGCGACGCCCTCGACCACACGGTCACCCTGCCCGCCGACGGCCACCACACCTACTTCATCGACTCGGCCTCCACGGTCGACACGCCCCCCGTCACGACGGTCCGCGACTGGACCGGCCGGGTCCTGGTGCACCTGGAACGCGCCGACACCACCCGCCTCACCGCCACCGGCTGGACCCCGCCGGAGCGCTTCCGCGTCAAGGCGGCCGACGGCGTCACCGACATCTACGGCGTCCTCCACCGGCCGCACGGCTTCGACCCCGCCCAGCGCTACCCGGTGGTGGACAACATCTACCCCGGCCCGCAGGTCAACCGGGTCTCCCCGGCCTTCGACCCCGGTGCCATGGGCCTCGACGCCGAACCCCTGGCCGCCCTCGGCTTCGTCGTGATCGCCCTGGACGGCCGCGGAACCCCCGGCCGTGACAAGGCCTTCCACGACGCGTCCCACGGCCGCCTGGCCGACGCCGGCAACCTGACCGACCACGTCGCGGCCCTCCACCAGCTGGCCGGCACCCGGCCCTGGATGGACCTCGACCGGGTCGGCGTCCTCGGCCACTCCGGCGGCGGATTCGCCGCGGCCCGCGCGATGTTCGACTTCCCCGACGTCTACCGCGCCGGCGTCGCCCTCTCCGGCTCCCACGACGCCCCCCACTTCAACGCGGGCTTCGTCGAGAGCTACGACGGCGCGAACGCCCCCGACGCCTGGTCCCGCACCTCCAGCCTGGACCGGGCCCACCACCTCACCGGCAGACTCCTCCTCGTCCACGGTGAAATGGACGACCAGGTCCACCCGCACCACACCCTCCGCCTCGCCGACCGGCTCGTCGCCGCCGGCAAGGACTTCGAACTCCTCCTCGTCCCCGGCGCCGAGCACACCCTCATCGACCACCTCGCCTACGTCCGCAAACGCTCCTGGGACTTCCTGGTGACCGCCCTCGTGGGCACCACACCGCCCACCCACCGCCCGGCCCGCATCCCCCTGGGCCCCGGCCTCTTCACGTAAGACCAGAAAGGCAGAAGATGAACCACACGCTCTCCTCGGACGGCACGAAGATCGCCTACGAGCGGACCGGACAGGGCCCGGCCCTGATCCTCGTCGGCGGCGCGTTCCAGCGCCGCGGCGACTTCGGCGACCTGCCGGACCTGCTGTCCGGGCACTTCGAGGTCATCACGTACGACCGCCGCGGCCGGGGCGACAGCGGCGACACCGCCCCGTACGACGTCCAGCGCGAGATCGAGGACCTGGACGCCCTGATCCGCCTCGCCGGCGGAACCGCCTTCGTCCACGGCATGTCCTCGGGCGCCGTCCTCAGCCTGGAGGCCGCCGCCCGCGGCAGCGCGATCTCCCGCCTCTCCGTGTACGAGCCGCCCTTCGTCGTCGACGACACCCGCCCCCCGGTCCCCGAGGACTACACCGACCACCTCACCGCCCTCGTCGCGGCCGGCGCCCGCTCCGACGCGGTCGCCTACTTCCTCACCCGCGGAGTCGGGGTCCCCGCCGAGATGGTCGAGGGCATGCGCCAGGCCCCCTTCTGGGCCGGCATGGAGGCGCTCGCCCACACCCTCCCGTACGACGCCCGGGTCATGGCCGGCACCATGTCCGGCCACCCGCTCCCGCCCGGCCGCTGGGACTCCCTCGCCCCGCACCTCCTCGTCCTCGACGGAGGCGCGAGCGACCCCTGGATCCGCAACGCGGCAGCAGCCCTCCCCGGCCGCCACCAGACCCTCCCCGACCAGGACCACAACGTCGACCCCCACGCCCTGGCCCCCGCCCTGACCGCCTTCTTCACCAACTGACCCTCCCGGGTCAGGCGGACGGCAGCGGCCGGTACGGCAGGCCGGGAAGCCGGATGCGAACCGCATCCCCGGGACTGAGGAAGCCGGTCGCCTCGACCACGGCCATCACCCCGGCCCGCCGCACCACCCGCCCCTCCCCACCACGGGGGAACACCTCCAGGCGCACGCCGTCGATGCCCCGCACCCCGTCGAGGCGGACGACGGCGTGCGCCCCGAGCTGCAGGCGGGTGCCGAGCGGAAGCCGCGCGAGGTCGATGCCGCGCGTGGTGACGTTCTCGCCGAGCTCTCCCGGCTCCAGCTCGTGCCCGGCCTCGGCGAACTCGTCCAGGACCTCCGCCGGCAGCAGGTGGACCTGCCCGACGCCACGCCGACGCCGCCGCGAGGCACCCCGCACACCGAGGTCGCCCTCGACCCCGACCCCGGCCAGCAGCCGGACCCGCGTCCGCAGCTCCCTCCCGTCCCGGTCCCCGGCATCACGCCGAAGCACCCGGCCGACGACCCCGTCGTACAAGACCACTCCTCACCACCGAGACCGCACCGCGCGGCTCAACGCCCGAGGGCCACCCACCGGTGCCACCAACCCGCCAAACACCCCCGAACGGCTGAAGCCCGCCGCCCCGGTGTCATCCACGCGGCCGCGCAGCGGATGCCGGTCCGCGCCCACCACGTCAGGCTGCGGTCAACGGCACACCGCACAGACGAGGACCGAGCCATGTCCCACCACCGGCGTTTCGGGGTCATCACCGGAGCGGCAGTCCTGCTGCTCACCGCCACCGCGTGCTCCGCCGACAGGACCACCGTGGGCACCCTCAGCTTCCGCGCCCACGACTCGCCGGTCGAACTGACCTACAGCAACACGCCGGTCCAGGGCTGCCACAGGATCGCCCTCCCGCGCGGCGCCGCGCACGTGGAGAACAACACGCTCGTCGACATCGTCCTGTACCGCACCCCGGGCTGTCAGAAGTCGGACAAGGCCCCCGGCACCTACGTCGCCACCAGCATGTCCGACGTCACCGCCCCGGACACCCTCCCCTGGCGCAGCTTCACCGTCGTCCACTGACCACCCCGCCCGGACCACCACCCGCGTCGGTGCGGAGCGTTCCCCCTGCTAGCTTCCCTCCCATGGGGGAGCACCAGGAGGACACGAGAGCGGCCTACGACGACGTCGTCGAGCTGTACGCGTCGCTGTTCGCCGACCAGCTGGAAACGCGACCGTTCGCCCGCGCCATGGTCGGCACGTTCGCCGAGCTGGTCCGCGCGACGGGCAACCTCCGCACAGCCGACGTCGGGTGCGGCCCCGGCCACCTGACGGCCATGCTGCACGGCCTGGGACTGGACGCCTTCGGACTCGACCTCTCCCCGGCCATGATCGCCCACGCCCGCCGCTCCCACCCGGACCTGCAGTTCGACGAGGCCCGCATGGAGGCCCTCCCGGTCGAGGACCACACCCTCGGCGGCGTGATGGCCCACTACTCGATGATCCACACCCCGCCCGGGGAACTGCCCGCGCTGATCGCCGAGCAGGTACGCGCCCTGGCACCCGGAGGCCTGCTCCTGGTCTCCTTCTTCGCCACCGACGCCCCCGACCCGGTCCGCTTCGACCACAAGGTGACCCCCGCCTACGCCTGGCCGGCCGCCCGCTTCACCGCCCTCCTGACCGCCGCCGGCCTCACCCCCGTGGCCCAGCTCCTCCACGACCCCGCCTCGGAACGCGGCTACCTGGACGCCCACCTCCTGGGGAGAGCGGTCCCCCGTACCGGTTGATCCGACCGCTCGGATCTGCCGGCGGGTCGCGCCGACCGTGCTGGACGACGCCGGTCGGACCGCTCCCGAGCCGGGGATCAGGACGACACAGCCGGGGGAAGGAGCTCGGAGACGAGGGCGGCGAACTCCTCGGGGTCGAGGATGCGGATCCCCAGTTCCTCGGCCTTGGTCCGCTTGGAGCCGGCCTTCTCACCCGCCACCAGGAGGGTGGTGCGCTTGGACACCGACGACGACGCCTTTCCGCCGGCCCGCTCGATCAGCTCGTTCATCTCGTTCCGGGACAGCTCCGCGAGGGCACCGGTCATGGAGCCGGTCACCACGACGGCCTGACCGGCCAGCGGCCCACCCGCCGGTTCCGCACCCTCGCCCACCTCGGTCGCGGGCTTCTGCGGCTCGGTCACCTGCGTGCCGACCCGCTGCGCCTGGAGCTTGTCGAGGAGCGGGGCGAGTTCGACGAGTTCGGCCGCGATGACGCGGGCCTTCTCCGTCCCGATGCCGTCGACCCCGGCCAGGGTGTCGGCGTCGGCGGCCCGGATCGCGGCCATCGAGCCGAAGTGCGCGGCGATCCGGCGGGACATCGTGCGCCCGGTGCCGCGGACGCCGAGGGCGCAGAACACGCGGCTCAACGCGGCCCCGCGAGCGGTCTCGATCGCGGCCAGGAGGTTGGTGGCGCTGGTCTCACCCATCCGCTCCAGGCCGAGGAGCTGCTCGCGGGTCAGGGTGAACAGGTCGGCGATGTCCTTGACCAGACCGGCCTCCACCAGCTGGATCGCGCGCGTGCCGCCGAGGCCTTCGATGTCGAGCTGGTCCCGTCCGGCCGCGTAGATCACCGAGGCCACGGCCTGGCAGCTCCGGCCGCGCACGCACCGCCACCGCTGCTCGGTGGTGTCGATCGTGTCGCCGCAGCGGGGGCACGTCTCGGGGAAGGCGATCGGGCTCTCGGCGCCGGTGCGCTGGTCGACCAGGGGCGCCTCGACCCGGGGGATCACGTCGCCGGCCCGGTACACGAAGACCTGGTCGCCGATCATGAGCCCCCGGCGGGTGATGTCGGCCGGGTTGTGGAGCGTCGCGTAGGTGACCGTCACCCCGTCGATGACCACGGGCTCCAGGACGGCGCGCGGGGCGATGATCCCGGTCCGGCCGACGTTCCACTCCACCGCCAGCAGGCGCGTCACCTTGTGTTCGGCCGCCAGCTTCCGGGCCACCGCCCACCTCGGGGCGCGCGAGCCGTTGCCGGCCTGCCGCTGGTCCTCGGCGGTGTCGGCCTTGACGACGACACCGTCGATCCCGAACGGCAGGTCGCCGCGCAGGCCGGCGATCACGTCGATACGTTCCTGCACCTGCTCCAGGGTCTCGTACCGCGCGGGGGCGGCGGCCGTGCTGGCGGCGGTGTTCGCGCCGAGCACGGCCAGGTTCTCCAGCAGTTCGAGGTGGCCGAGGTCGTCCAGGCCGATCGCGCCGTAGGCGAAGAAGGTCAACTCGATCCGGTACGGGCGGTCCTTGGCCCGCAGCGTGCCGGCCGCCCCGCTGCGCGGGTGGGCGAACGGCGTGGCCTCGTGGGCGAGGCGGATCCGGTTGGCCTCCTCGAACTGCGCCGTCGTCAGCAGGACCTCGCCGCGCAGCTCGACGTCGATCGGCTGGGTGAGCACCGGCGGCAGACCAAGGACGGCGTCGGCGGCGTGGGTGATGTCCTCGCCGGCCAGGCCGTCGCCCCGGGTGAGGACCTGGACGAGCCGGCCACCCCGGTACCGGGCGGCCACCGCCAGGCCGTCGAGCTTCGGCTCCACGCACCACCCGGCCACCGGGCGGCCGAGACGCCGCTCCAGCCCCGCGGCCCACTCGGCGAGCTCGTCGGCGTCGAAGACGTTGTCGAGGGAAAGCATCGGCACCGAATGCGGCACGTCGCCCTGCACGGCCCCGCCCGCCACCTTCCCGGTCGGCGACTCGGCGAGCACCTCGTCCGGGTGGGCCTCCTCGTAGGCCGCGATGGAGCGCAGCAGCCCGTCGTACTCGTCGTCGCCGAGCGGGGTGGTCCCGTCGCCGTAGTACGCGGCCGACGCCGCCACGGCGACGGTCACGGCCTCCACGTAGGCGGCAGGAGAGAGCAGGGCACTGTTTTCGGTCATGAAGGTCATCATCCCGCCCCCCACTGACAACGCCCCGGCAGCGCCGGCCGAAGGTGTCAGAGGACGCCGAGCTCCTTCTCGATGTAGGCGACGATGCCCATCGTGGTCGCGAAGGAGCCGCCGGAGCAGCCGACCCCGACGAGCGCGGTGCCGCCGAGGTGGCGGATGAGCATGTAGGCGACGAGGGCGGCGACGACCCCGCAGAGGATGGCGATGATGATCGCCATGACCTTCTCGGTCGTCGTCGGGTCCTGCGCGGGAGGGTTGTTGACGGCCATCGGTGGCTGGTCCTCTCTGGTCCCCGGACCGCTCCGTCCGAAGCGATCTGCCCTCAGCCAATCCCGCCGCCACGTGCACTTCGAGAGCAAGATCGTTCCTGGATTTTCCCGACCTGCCCTGGGCAACGTCCACCCAGGTCAACCGGTATGAATGCATGCCAGATGAACAAGATCGACATCAGGGTGCAATGGCCACTGAACGGGGCATCCCGGCCGTGCGGGATGCTGGTCTCCTGGACGGTGGCGAAAGGGGCCGCAGGGATGGCGACTTGGCGGGAACAGTTAGCGGAGGCGGACGGCTGGAAGGGCTACCGCACCGCGCTGCGGACACTGCGTGAAGGCGGGCCCGTCTTCGAAGAGCTGCCCGACCGGAGCCTTGAGATCGCGAAGAAGGTCCCCGGGCTGCGCGGCTACTCCAAGTCCGCCTTCGCACAGCTGCTGGCCCCGCAGGTGCCCGACACGCGCCCGGACTGGCCCAAGGTCGAGCTCGTGGTCCGGATCTGCGCCGAGCACCAGGGCGTCGAGAACGTCACCGCCTTCGTGCGGCTGTGGGCCGACGCGTACCGCGGGTGCGGCGGCGACCCGGGGGAGCGCTTCGCGCCGGCGCCGCAGCAGGAGCAGGCGCCCGCGGCGCCCACCCCCACCGCCACCCCCACCCCAGCCCCTGACCCGATGGTCACGCTGGACACGCCGACCACGAGGCCGAAGCGGCCGTGGCGGAAGTCGAAGCCCGTCGTGGGGGCCGCCGTGCTGCTGGCCACGGCGGCCCTGGTCCTCGGGTCGATCGAGATCAACCTCTACCTCAACCAGCGCAACGACGGCGCCCAGCCTCCCGTAGGCCCGACCGGACCGTCGCAGTCGGCGGGAACCAAGGCCACCGGGCCGGCCACGGGCCGGCCCGGCACCACCAAGGACCCAAAGCAGAGCCCCGGCCCCAGTGCCCCCGCGAAGACGAGCCGGCCCCCGGGCAGCATCTTCAGCGCACACGTGGCGTGGTCCGACGACGGAGGGGGCGGCGGGTCGACGGCCGACACCGTCAACGTGTCCTCCTCGTACCGCCGGGACGACCCCTCCCCCCAGCGGATCGGCACGCTCAACCGCACCGACGCGATCACCGTGACCTGCCAAGAATCCGACGGCCGCACCATCGGTGCCGGCCCCGCCTACCCCGGCCCCGCCACCGCCAAGGAGCGGGACGCCAAGGGCATCTGGTACCGCATCACCGATCCCGTGACCGGCTGGATCCCCGGCGTCTACGTGGACACCGGCAGGGACTCCCTCCCGGCCTGCTGACCCGCCCCTACCGCGTCCGCACGACGTACCAGCGAAAGGGAAGCGCCCCATGGCATCCGATTCCCGGTCCGCCCCGCCCCCGAAGAAGTCCCGCACCCTGGTGCTCAGCGCCGCGGCTGCCACCGCGATCGCCGTCACCGCCGCGGGCATCGGCTACCTCGCTGGCAGCTCCGAGCAGCACCAGGACAGCAGGAACGGCGGCCTCGCGGTCGCCGGGAACACCGCGCTGCCGTTCCCGGAGGTCAGCCGGACCTCCGGGCTGAGCCGGGTGAAGACGGACAGCCCGGGCGACCCCGTCAAGATCCGCCCCTGCCCCGGCCTCGCGCCTGCCGGCGCCCACGACTGCCAGGGCGTGGAGTTCCTCGAGGACGCCGCCGCCGTGCAGATGTGGTGCCTGAAGGACACCACCGCGCCCCAGGGCTACCCCGCCACCCACAAGCGGTGGTTCTACGTGATCCAGGCCGACGGCAGCCCGCACCCCGGCCGGACCGGCTGGATCTACTCCGCGCTCATCCCCACCACCGAGCAGATCCGCGTTCCCGACTGCACCATCGAGCGGATCCTGGCCGCCGGCCCGCTGCCGACGTACGCTCCCGAGCCCACCGCCCCGCCGGCCCCCACCACGCCCCCCGCGACCACGACGCCCCCGCCCCCGCCCCCCTCGACGTCCAGGGCCCCCGAGCCGCCGCCCCCGCCGCCCCCGCCGACGACGCCACCCCCGACCGAGCCCACGAAGCCCGCCAAGCGCACGATCAGCGAGCAGACCGGCAGGCACGGCGCGCCCGCCTTCCTCGACGCCCACGGCGCCAGGGGACCCGGCGAGCGGATCCCGGCCCACACCTGGGTCGAGGTCGAATGCCGGGTGTACGCGCCCGAGATCGAATCCGCCAGGGACGACGGCTGGTGGTACCGGATCGTCACCAGCCCGTGGAACGGCAGCTACTACGCGGCCGCCAACGCCTTTATGAACGGCGACGCGCCCGGCCAGACACCACCCACCAACACCGACTGGTCCGTCCCCGTCTGCTGAACCCCACCCCACACCGCAACCGCAGACAGGACGGCGGCGTTCCGTGTCCGGCCCGCCCCTTCAAGGCGGGCAGGCCGGCCCGGCTACTGACAGGTGCCGCGGGTGTGGCCGTTCCGGCAGCAGTTGAGTCAACGGTCAGCCAGCCGTGGCCGAGGGGCCTCACCCGTGGCATCCGCGTCCGCGTCGGTGCCGTCGGTGCCGTCGGTTCCGACCGGGCCACGGGGAAGCATCCGGTCCAGCCACCTCGGCAGCCACCAGTTGGTCCGGCCGAGGAGCGTCATGGTCGCCGGAACCAGCACCATGCGCACGACAGTGGCGTCGATGAAGATCGCGGTGGCCAGACCGAGCCCGAACATCTTGGTGGACGGGTCCTCGGCGACGGCGAAGGACAGGAAGACCGCCACCATGATGAGGGCGGCCGAGGTGATGATCCGGGCGGTGCCTGAGATGCCCTCGACGATCGCCGTGCCGTTGTCGCCGGTGCGCAGGTACTCCTCGCGTACGCGGGAGAGGAGGAACACCTCGTAGTCCATCGACAGGCCGAACAGGATGGCGAAGAGGAACATCGGGATGAACGACACGATCGGAACCGTCGCTTCCAGCCCGATGAGTGCGCCTCCCCAGCCCCACTGGAAGACGGCGACCATGATGCCGTAGGCCGCGCCGATGCTCAGCAGGTTCAGCAGTACCGCCTTGAGCGGTACGAGTACCGAGCGGAAGACCAGCATCAGCAGCAGGAACGACATCGCCAGCACGGCGGCGACGAGCACCGGCAGGCGCTGGCTGGTGCGTTGGCCCACATCGGACAGGCTCGCGGCGGCGCCGCCGACGTGGGCCCTCGCCGGGCCGTGCCCGATCGCCGTCGGCAGGACGCCGGTGCGCAGCCGGGTGATGGTGTCGGCCGTGGCCTTGTCCTGAGGGCTGGTGGTCGGGAACACCACGAGGGTCGCGATGCCGGTGGCCCGGTCGATGCGCGCCGGCGCGACGGATGCGATACCCGGATCCGCCGCGACCGTTGCGACGAGCCGGTCCAGCACTCCCGGATCACCGGCGGGGTCCGCGGCGATGACGAGGGGACCGTTGGTGCCCGGGCCGAACCCCTCGGCGACGAGGTCGTAGGCGCGGCGCTCGGTACGGCTCTGGGGCTGTGAGCCGTCGTCGGGCAGCCCGACGCGCAGGCCGAGCACGGGCAGCGTCGCGGTCAGCAGCAGCCCCGCCGCGCCGATCGCGTACAGCGCCGGGTGCCGGCTGACGTGCCCGATCCAGCGCCGCCAACCGGTGGCGGGAGCAGCACCCGCCACCGCGTCCCGCCGCCGTGCGAGCCGGCCCAGCCGCCTGCTCTGCAGAGCCCGGCCGATCCGGCCGGCCCGGGCCAGGCGTGCGCCGGCGGCGCCGAGGAAGGCCGGCAGAAGCGTCACCGACGCGACCACCATCGTCAGAACGACGATCGAGACGGCGAACCCGCCCACCGTCATGAACGGCACGTTCGCGACCGCCAGGCCGAGGATCGATACGACGACGACGCCACCGGCGAAGACCACGGGCCGCCCCGCCGTGGCCACCGCACGCCCCGCCGCCTCGTGGGGATCGAGCCCGCCCGCGAGGTACTCCCGGTGCCTGGCGAGCACGAACAGCGCGTAGTCGATGCCCACTCCGAGCCCGACCATGCTGCCCAGGACGGGGGCGAAGGTCGGGACGTCCGTCACCCCCGCCAGTACCGTCATCGTGGCAACCCCGATGGTCAGCCCGAAGACCGCCATGCCGATCGGCAGCGCGGCGGCGACGAGCGAACCGAACGCCAGGAACAGGATCGCGGCCGCAGCGAGGAGGCCGATCAGCTCGCTCACGCCGCCGTTGGGGTCGGAGAAGGCGTAGAAGAGGCTCCCGCCCATCTCGATGCGCAGCGGCAGCTCGGCGCGCAGCCGGTCGCCGAGACCGACGAGGGCGTGGAGGTCTTCGGCCGACAGGCGGCTCTGGTCGGGATACTGCACCCGGACGACCGCGATCCGCCCGTCGGCCGAGACAAGGCCGCCGCGCACGGCGGTGTCCCCGCGTGCGGCGAGTGCCCCCGCCGGATCGCTCGTGCCGAGCACGTGCGGCAGCCGCTTCACCTCGGTCTGCAGCCGCGCGAGAGCGGTGCGCGCGCTGCCGTTGTCGAAGAACGTCGCACCGCCGTCGAGGGGGGTGACGACCACTTGGGCGGTCATCCCCTCCTGGCCGGTGCCGGCCCGCTCGATCAGTTCCGCGGCTCGTTGGGAGTCCAGCCCCGGAGCGGTCATCGAGTCCGCGGTCCGCCCGCCGAAGGCGATCGCGGCGAGGACGGCAAGCGTGGCGGCGACCAGCCATGCCGCGATCACCCGCCAGGGATGGCGGGCGGCGCTTGCGCCCAGGCGCAACAGGGCATTCGAGAGCATCGGGTCCTCCAACCACCTCGGTGGCCGTCCTTGTACGGCCGCCGATGCCGAGGCTCGTCGCCACGGCGCTCTGCGGCATCGGCCCGCGGGCCGCAGATCCGTGGGCCCCAGGGCGGGGTGACGCCCCGTTCTTTCGGCCGATGCGCAGCACGGCGCGGCGCCTAGGCTGAGAACCGTGCCACGAGACGACCTGCGAACCCTCTGGACCGAACCCCGGCCGCCCAACGCGCCCGCCCGGGTGTGGCAGGACTGGGCGCTGCTCGCCGTGGGCCTCGGCGGTGTGGCGCTGGAGGCCACTCTGCGCGAGGACGTCGTGTGGCGGCCGGTGGCGGTGGTGTTCGCCGTATGGCTGTGCCTGCTGTCCCTGTGGCGCCGGACCCGCCCACTGGCGATGGTCGAGCTGGGGTTCGGCTCGGTGATGCTGCTTCACGTGGCCTCGCTCGCCGCTGCACCGCGCGACCCGGCCGGCCTGGACACCAACGTGGTCGTGCTCGTGCTCGTGTACGCCCTGCCCCGGTGGGGATCGGGACGGGAGATTGTGCTCGGCGGCGCGGTGATCCTCGCGGCCTGCACCCTGGCGACCGTCACGTACGAGACCCCGGTCGTCCAGAACGTCGTGGGCCTCGCCTTCCTGCTGCTGCCCGGCGTGGTCGGGGCTGCCGTGCGGTTCCGGGTGACCGCGCGCGAGCGGCTGCTGGACCAGGTGCGCTCCCGCGAGCGCGAGCAGCTCGCCCGGGAACTGCACGACACGGTGGCCCACCACGTGTCGGCCATGGTGATCATCGCCCAGGCGGGCCGGGTGCTCGCGGGCACCGACCCGTCCGCCGCCGTCGAGGCGCTGGAGAAGGTCGAGGAGGAAGGGGCCCGCACGCTGGAGGAAATGCGCGCCATGGTCGCCGCGCTGCGGGACCGCGGCGTCGGCGCCGAGCTGGCGCCCCCTGCCGGAGTCGCGGATCTGGAGCGCCTGGTGCGCACGCCGGGTGGGCGCCTCCGGGTCGACCTGGGACTCGACGGCGAACTGGACGCGCTGCCCCCGGCCGTGGACGCGGCCGTCTACCGCATTGTGCAGGAGTCGGTGACCAACGCGATGCGCCATGCGGTCGAAGCGACCGAGGTCGTCGTCCGGATCGCCGCCGAACGGCACACGGTACGGGTGAGCGTGCGCGACAACGGCCAGCGCACCGGCCGAGGCCGTGCCGGATACGGACTTGCCGGACTGCGCGAGCGCGCTGCCCTGCTCGGCGGCACACTACGAGCCGGTCCCGGCACCGACCAGGGCTGGCATGTCGAAGCCGAACTGCCGAGAGGGAGGACCGAGAGCGGTGCCCATCCGCGTCCTCGTCGCTGACGACCAGACCATCATCCGCACCGGACTGCGGATCATGCTGAACGCCCAGCCCGGCATCGAGGTGATCGGCGAGGCCGCCGACGGACACGAATCGGTACGCCTGGCCCGCGAACTACGCCCTGACGTCTGCCTGTTCGACATCCGCATGCCCGTGATCGACGGCCTCGAGGCCACCCGGCTGGTCGCCGGCCCGGGCGTCGCCGACCCGCTGGCCGTGGTGGTCATCACCACGTTCGACCTCGACGAGTACGTCTACGGCGCGCTGCGCGCAGGCGCCCGCGGATTCCTCCTCAAGGACACGGGACCAGACCTTCTGGCACAGGCCGTACGGTCGGCGTCCGACGGTGAGGCGCTCATCGCCCCCAGCGTCACCGTCCGTCTGCTCCAGGCATTCGCGGACCTGCCCGCCGGCCGGCCCGTGGCCCAGCCGGTCTCCCCCGTCACCACCCGCGAGGAGCAGGTGCTCCTGGCCGTCGCCCGCGGGCTGACCAACACCGAGATCGCCGATGCGCTGCACATCAGCCTCAGCACGGTGAAGACGCATCTGGCCAGCCTGATGGCCAAACTCGGCGCCCGCAACCGGGTCGAGATAGCGATGTGGGCCTACGAAACCCGCCGCATCCTCCCCGCAACCTGAGCCGGGCCATGTCCCGCGAGCCCCCGCCCGGACATCAGCGCACGGATGGAAGACCTCACCAGAACCACCCGATGATCACGAACTCGATACGCGCCCCAGCCAACGGTGCTGGAACGGGGACCCAGTACATGCCGTATGCCCGGCATGCTTCGCTGTCAGGAGCTCCCCCTCGAGCTCGGTGCCGCCGCTCTCCCGGCGGACGCCCGATGCCGTCGGGGTGGTTCTCATCCCGACGGCAAGCCGCTGCAGAGCCACGGACGGTGGTCGTGATCAATAGACCTAGGGGCGGATGAGGACGCGGAAGGGGTCGCCTTCGAGGTAGCGCCAGCGGCGGAAGAACTGGGTGTTCGTGCCGCCTTGCACGCTCTGCTCTGTGCGGCTGATCATGCACACGCTGGCCCCGGTCCCGCCGGTGCGGGAGGGGATACGGGGGAGGGAGCAGCCGGGGAAGGAGCGGCGCTGGCCGCCGGAGCCGAGGCCTTCTCGGGCGGAGGCGATGGGGTACTCGTCGCAGGACTTGCCGCTGATGCTGGGGGCGTCGGCGCAGGCCAGCTTGCGGTTGCGTGCCCAGACGTCCGGATCGAGCGAGCGGTGCAGGGGGCGGGCGAAGGTGGCTCCGGGCAGACCTGAGCCCTGGGCGCGGGTGATGTGCGAGGCGAGCTGGGGTGTGCTGCTCTTGCGGTAGATCAGGGCGGAGGCGTACCAGGGAACCACACAGCCGGTGCTGGTGCGGCCCGGCGTGGCGGTGTCGCAGCGGAACTCATCGAGTGTGAGGTCGCCGACGGCGTCGGGGTAGCCGGGGTTGGTGAGGGTGAAGGCCCAGATGGTGGCGCAGCGGCCGATCGCTCCCTTCCAGGTTGCGGTGGTCGCGTAGGTCGCCTCGCCGTTCTTGGTCGATCCCGCGGGGGAGAGCGGCTGGAGGGGGAAGGTGGCGGAAACGATGCGGCACAGGCCCGAGACCGTCGTGCGGCCGCTGATGCCGGCGCTCATGGCCTCGCCCCAGCCGCTCTTGACGTTGACCTGCGCCTGGTAGGTCCAGCGCGGGCTGGAGGCGCTGCTGTGGTTGTAGCTGACGATGTCGAAGCGGGCCTCTCCGACCGTCTTCCGTACGCCGTCGATGGTCCGGTACGTCGTGTAGAGGATGGGGCTGACCAGGCAGACCGCCTCCCGCCGGCCCTGCACCTTGTTGACCGCCTTCGCACACCAGTCAGGGACCGTCACCGCGGACGGCACGGACCCTGCGCGGGACAGGGGTATCTCGGTCGCCGGCAGAGAACGCAGGCAGGCACCGGTGCCGACGGCTTCTGGAGCCGTGCAAGATGTCACCGTCGAGCGGACCGACAGCAGCGACGAGGCCCCGGCATCCGGTCTGGCGACGGGCGCGTCGCCTACTGCCGCAGATGCGCGGATGGGGTCTGACGCAACGGTGTCTTTCCCGGGCAGGGCGGGGGTGGCCTGTCGGGCCTGCGCGGGAACCGCGGCGAGCGTGGTGGCGGCTAACGCGCCGATGGTCATGGCGGAGGTGAGGAAGCGTCTGAGCTGCACAAGCAATCCCTTCGGGCAGCCGGGCACAGTCGGTCCAGCGCCCACGACGCCGGATCCACACGGGATCCCATCACACGCCGAAGTTCCCCAACTTCGTGATGAGAAGGGTGGGTTCGAGATGGCCGCCGTCAGTCGGGCAGGAGGACCAGGACGCCTCGCCCTCGACACGACGCGGGACTGCTTGCGGGGCTGGCGCCCCCGCGGAGTTCTTCCGTACTGCCCTGGGGACCGCCACGGTGGTTGTGGCGTACGCCGAGGTCCGACCCTGCGGCGGGATTGCGTCCGGCATGCAGCGCGCCGCTGGCTGCTGGTTGGGGTCAGAAGCCCCGGAATACGCCGTCGTCGTCGGCGGCGTCGGTGAATTCTTCGTAGTCCATGTTGGCGAGGGAGAGGTTGTTGTCGATCGACCAGAGCCGGGTGGCGATGACCCGCAGGTTCTGGGCGCCTTCCTCAAGGAGGTCGATGATCAGAAGCGGCAGTTCCGTGTCACTGAGAGCGGCGCTGTCGGCGATCGCGATGAGCCGGTCCTGGCGGTGGACTGGTGCCTGTTGGACCACTTGCTCGGGGGTGAGGTCGCGGTAGGGGGGCGTCGAGGGTGACGACGTCAGCCTGGAAGCCTTCGGCAGTGGGGGTCTGGACGCTCTGGCAAAGGGTCTGCCAGGCGTGGGGCTGGGTGAAGTCGGTGCGGACCAGCAGGGTCGACACGTGGCGGTCTCCGGTCGTCGGCGGGGCCTGGGCATTGTGCCGGGCCGGAAGCTATGTGAAGCATGCCGGTGGCCGCTTTGGTTGTTGTGTCGCGTCCGTTCGGGTGGTGATTTCTGGCTGGGGTTTCTCTCTCCGGGGTGTGGGGAGGATCGGCGCGTATCGCCGGCGGTGTGCGGGCGGTCGCGAGGCAAAGGGATCTGGGATGGCTCAGGGCAGTGTGAAGTGGTTCAACGGAGAGAAGGGGTTCGGGTTCATCGAGCAGGACGGCGGAGGCCCGGACCTGTTCGTGCACTACTCGGAGATCCAAGGCAACGGCTACAAGAGCCTTGATGAGGGCCAGCGGGTCGAGTTCGAGATCGGCCAGGGCCAGAAGGGCCCGCAGGCCCAGCAAGTCCACGCGCTCTGACCTCGCTCTGCTGCTGGCCGGGCCCGCGTCAGCGGGCCCTTCGGCCTTGCAGGCGAAGTCGCAAGGGCCCTAGGCCGTTTCCTGCGGATCACCTTGCCGACCAGATGAAGATGGCGGCGAGGTGGAGTCCGGCGAGGTAGATGGTGGCGGTCTTGTCGTATCTGGTGGCCAGGCCGCGCCACTGTTTCAGCTTGTTGATGCACCGCTCGACGGTGTTCCGCTGCTTGTAGGCCTCGCGGTCGAAGGCGGGCGGGCGGCCGCCACGACTGCCCAGCCGCAGACGGTTGGTGCGCGCCGTCCTCACGGGCTTACTCGGCGACCAGCGGCTGCTGAAGGCCTGCGCCGAGCGGGACGTCGGAGCCGTCTTCCGGCTGCTGAACGCCCGAGGCGTCAGCACCCGCCGGATCGCGGCCGCCGCGGACATCACCCAAGGCCGCGTCTACGACTACATGAACAACAACAGCCGGGTGGAGAAGCTGTCGCTCTTCGAGCAGATCGCTGACGGCTTCCACATCCCCGGCCACGTCTTCGGACTCGCCCGCCGCCCCTGGGAACCCGAGCCGGTCGCGCTCGCGCCGCACCCGGCCCCCGACGTCCCGCCCGCAGACGATGACGACCTGGCCGCCATCGACGCCTTCCGCAGCGCGGACCGCCAGACCGGCGGCAGCCGCCTCTACCAGGCCGTCGTACGCCACCTCACCATCCACATCGCACCCCGCCTCGTCGACGCCGACAGCGGCCCCCAGATCTTCGCGGCCGCGGCCGCCCTGACCGAGATGGAGCCGGCTGGATGGCCCACGACTCGGCCGACGACGAGCTGGCCCTGCGCCACCTCACCCGCGCGCTGCCCCTTGCCCGGGCCTCCGGCGACGCACCGCTCGCGGCGAACATCGCCGCCAGCAGCAGCCACCTCACCCTCCAGACCGGCGATCCGGTCGGCGCGGCCCGCTGGGCGGAGACCGGACTCGGCCTCGCGGCCCACGGCCCCCGTACGCCCTCCCTCACCGCCAGGCTCCACACGATGAAGGCGCGGGCGCTGGCCGCCTGCTCCCAGCGGCCCGCCGCCGAGCAGGCACTGGAGGCCGCACGCCGGGAGCTCGACGCCCCCGCCGAGGCGGCCGGCCATCCTTGGCTCAGCCCGTTCGACCACGCCGCGTTCGCCAGCGAGTCGGCCCTGGTCCTCAAGGACCTCGGCCGCTACGACGACGCACTCCACCACGCCGAGGAGGCCATCGCGCTACGGGAGTCCGGCCGCGCGCGTTCCCTGGCCATGAGCCGCATCACCCTGGCCGCCACCCACCTCCGCCGCGCCGATGTGGACGCAGCCCTGGACGTGGGCCACGACCTGCTCACGACCAGCCCCACCCTCGGCTCGGTACGGGTGGCCCACCAACTCGACGACCTCCGTCGGGCCCTGGAAGCCCACCGGGCCTACCGTCCCGTCCAGCAGTACCTGGTGCGCTTCGACGACGCCAGGCGGGCCAGAATGCTCCTGATGGCCGACATCGTCACGCCCCGGAGAGGCACCACACATGAGGCCCACGCCTGACGACCCGCAGGCCTGGAACGCGTACCTCGCCGAGGGCAACCGCACCCAGGCTCGCAAGCGCGTCTCGGCGGACGCCCTGATCCGGGACCGGTCCGGCCGCGTGCTGCTGGTGAACCCCACCTACAAGCCCGGCTGGGACCTCCCGGGCGGCATGGCGGAGGCGCCAACGAGCCGCCGGACGAGGCCCTCTCCCGCGAGCTGAAGGAAGAACTCGACCTCGACATCAACCTCCAGGCCCTGTTGGTCGTCGACTGGGTCCCCCCGCACGGCCCCTGGGACGACCAGCTCGCCTTCATCTTCGACGCCGGCACCCTCGACGACGACCAGGCCGCGCACCTCAGGCCCCACGACGACGAACTCTCAGAGGCAGCCTTCGTGACCCCGACCCGGGCCCAAGAACTCCTGGGAGACAGGACCCACACCCGCCTGAACGCAGCCCTCCAGGCCGTCCAGTCCCAGCGGCCGCTCTACCTCCACGACGGACAGCCCGTCCTCTGAGGGTCGCCCTGGCCAGCAGTCCCCGAGGATGGCTCGGTCCGGGAACGCGCCGACGAGAACCCTTTCGGGGCGCGGTCCCTGCCCTCCCGTCGCTCTTCGACCGGACCTGCCTGCTGCTCCACACCACCGATGCCAGCCTCGACAACCTCGCCGAGCGCAGGCCGCTTACCGAGCACCCCCCCCGTGACGTCGACCGTGGCCTCGTAGCACGGTCAGGTGAATCCCGCGAAACCGCCTCCGCCGCCGGGCGGGCGCTGCCAGGGTGGGGGTCATGTCAGAGCATGGCCGGAGCGGCCAGCCCCGTCGGGAACCTGGACTTCGGCGTCCTCATGCTGTCGGCCGCGTACGAGGAGTTGGCCGAGCGCACCGCCGGGTCGTCCCACCGGTCTTCGCCGTCGGGGAGCTCGCGCGCGTAGAGGACTGGGCGGGAGTCGTTAACTATCCCGTCGCGCGGTAACGCGGCCATCCCAAGAAAAGGGCCCGAACGAGAATTCGAGCCGCCGATCTTTCCCATTTCCGTTCACCGTCTTCAATGCAACGGATAGTGTTTCCCTATCCCGACGGGACGGCAATGTTCGCCGCTCAGGGTGGACGTACCGGGTCCCCACGTCCACGCGCAGCGACGTGCAACCGGTGCGTCTTGGATGCAGAAAGGGGCGGACGTGATCCAAAGCCCTGGAGAAGGTGGCGACCTGAGTGGTGAGCCGGCGGGCGGTGGCGGCGGTTTCGCCGGCGCGGCCCGCACTCTGGCCCCCTATGTAGGGCTCCTGACCAGCATCGTTGGCCTCCTGGCCGAGGTGATGCGGGTCAGGTGACGGTCGGGGAGAGATGGTACCTCCCCCCGACCGCCACCAGTCGCCACGCCCGCCGCGCAGCCAGTGCGGCGGGCCTTCTCTGCGTTCAGAGAACCCAAGTCGCGAAGTCTTCGCGACCTCGTGTATTTCACTGTACATGGCGCACATGATTTACGGCATGAGATACGAAGCTTTGCCGCGACTGATTTCAACTTACAGATCCGGCATCTTATTCGTCGTGATGGTTCGCCGCGCAATTGAAGTCTTCAGCAAAAGTGTCGCGCGAACTTCGCGCGCAGGTTTTCAGTGAAGGTATTGGTTGAAGAATTGCGTGATGCTGCGTCATATTTCGGGGCGAACTGTGACAAATGGGCGCGCTTGTTGATCTTCCAATCACTTCGAGCCGCCCGCGTCCGGCCGCCTGCGCGGGCAGGTGCTGGTTCGGCGCGGCTGGCCGGGAGGGGCGAGTGCACCTGTCGGAGGCCCGCCGCAGCGCCGGGCGAGGTGCGGGTGATCCTCCGACGACCGCCGCCGCCCTCCTCGCTAGCCCTGGGCCGTGGGGTCGAAGACCTCGCCGGGCATGGGCTCGGTGACCGGGGCCGGCTTGCCGAAGTCGCTGTAGTGGGCGTCGAGCGTCAGGGCACCGACGGGGGTGGCGATGAGGACCTTCATGCGGACCGGGTAGCCGCTGGCATTGAGCCAGACGTCGGTGTCGTAGCCCTCGATCCGGGCCGCGCGGGCGGCCTCCAGTAGACGCTTGCGCTCCTCAGGCGACATGGCGGCGGCCTTGGGGCTGACGGCCGCCATCTCCTCCATGCTGACCATGCCCTTGTAGTGCTCGGTCGCGGTCCCGTCGACGGTCTCACGGCCCAGGTGCTTCACGTTCTTGGACTGCAGCAACACCGCGAGCTGGACGGCGGGGTCGTTGCCGAGACCGCTCACGCCGGCCTGACCAGAGGCTTGCTTGGCAGGCAGGAGCACCCACCGCTTGCCGCTCATCTTCTTCGCGAGTTCGGGACCCAGGTCGAAGTATTGCCGGGTGCCCACCATGATGATCCGCTGCTCGTCGGGGAGGTCCATCGTCGTCGACTTGGCCTTCAGGCTGCCGCTGGTCCGCATCGTGACGTCCAGCGTCGGGACGTCCGCCCATCCCTGGACACCGTGCATCTCCATCCGCCCGGTGCCGAGCATGCCGTTGGTGGTCATGGTCAGCCTGACCCGGGCCGAGTCGGCCTTCTTCGTCGCCGTCCAGGCCGCCTGCACGGCGCGCAGCGCGCCCGACGGTGAGGCGGACGCCGACGCCGCGCCGGATGGACGCACGTTCTCCCGGGTGGCCTTGCCGCCCGCGGTGTCCTGGCAGCCGGTCACGGCTATCGCCATGGCGGCCACGACAGCGCAGCGACCGATGATCTTTCTCATTACCACCCCTGTGTCACGGCGCCGTACGCGGCACCTGTCGATCGACGGGCAGCTTAGCCATCACCGGTGACAGCGCAGGTCACGGGGGTGGGCGGTGACGGAGTCCACCGCCGGTCGGGATCCCAAGTGCCCGGGGACAGCGGGTGGCCGAGGACGGCGAGCGCGTCGGCCGGCAGGCCGCGCACCGCGGTGTCGCGGGGCCAGAACGCGCGGTCGGCGAAGGCGATCCCGACCGGCGTGAGGGGCGCGGCTGCGCGGCCGAGGTGCTGGTCGGTGTGCACTGGTTCACTCCCCCGCGCCGAGTAGGTCGGCGGCCTGATGGTGGCCGTGGGCGCGGAGCATCGTGGCGTGCTCGTTCGCGTGTTGGGCCAGCAGGTCGGTGGCGAAGGCGAGGGCGTGGTCGGGCCGGTGGCCAGCCTCTTCATAGAGCGCGGTCAGGCGCGCGAGTGCGGTGGATGCGTGCCCGGCGGGGGCCGGCCGGCCGGCCCGGCCGCGGCCGTTGTCGTACTGAGCGAAGGCTTCGCGCAGTACGGGCAGAAGCCGGTCCGGATCGGTGAGGTGGTAGGCGGCGGTCTTGCTCCAGCCTTCCTTCTCGGGGCCGGTGGGGAGGAGGAGGCGCGGGAGGTCGGCCGGCCACCACTGCTCCCGGATCCCGGCCTTGATGGTGCGGGTCAGGGTGGTGGTGGCGCCGTTGAGGGAGCCTTCGCCGTGCCGCTCGCGGTAGGTGGGTCCGTCGGCGCGGCCGTTGCCTTCGAGGGCCAGGCGGAGCAGGTCGCGGCCGTTGGTCTTGACCCCCTGCAGCAGCCGCACCGCCGAATGGACCAGGTCGGGGTCCGGGGCGGGGTGCCGGAGGGCGGTCCGGGCGCGCGGGTCGGCAAGGAGGGAGGCGAGTTCGGCGAACCATTCCGGTGTGGCACCGCGGATATTCAGGTTGAGCTCACCGGTCACAGGATGCCCCTCACGGAACTGGCCCCGGAATGGAGCCCAACTGAAAGGAAGGGTAGCGCGGACGACTGTGAATCGGGTCCCATTTCGGGGTGAGACGGGCTCCAATTCGGTGCGCCGGGTGTCCGGTTGGGCCGCAGCAGGAGATACAGGAAAAATGCCGGTTTTTTCCTGTACTCTCGCGGGCAGGTCACTGATTGACCGTCACGAACCGACCGACAGCAGGAGCGTTCACGTGGAATCCGCCGGCACCCTCGGACCGTCCGACGCCGCGGGCTGGCGGCCTCTCTGGTCGCGCCTGCGTGCCCGGTCGTCCACGCCGGAGAACCTCGACTTCCCCCCGGTGCGTAACGGCATCGACTACCTCGGCTCGGTGGTCGACCACCTAGACGAGGAGTCCGGCGGCGAGCTGCGCGACCTCAAGTACGCGGTGCTGCACCTCCAGGCCGCGGCCGAGGTGCTGCTGAAGGTCCGTCTCATCCACGAGCACTGGTCCCTGGTTTTCAAGGACCCCCGCAACGCTTCCAAGAGCAAATACGACACCGCGCAGTTCGAAAGCTGCGGCACCGACGCTGCCGTCCAGCGCCTGCGCGACATCGCCGGCGTCCCGATCGACACCGGTGATGCGAAGGCGCTGAAGGACCTGGCCGAGGACCGCAACGCCCTCCAGCACTACGGACTCACCCGCAACGCCAAGGCTGTCCAGTCCCGCGCCGGCGACGTCCTGGACTTCCTCGTCCGCTTTCTCGACGAAGAGCTGCTCCCCCGCTTGAACCTTGCCGAACAGGAGGAGATAGTGCTGGACATGGCCCGGATCCGGGAGGGCCTGAACCGCATTGAGACCTTCATTGACACGCGCATGAACCGGATCCGTGCCGAGCTGAAAGCCAAGGCCGACCGCGTCATCGACTGCCCCCACTGCGAGCAGCGCGCCGTTGTCCTGACCCCGGGCAAGGCCGAGTGCCGCTTCTGCAACGAGGCCTGGGCTGAGCCTGAAGAGCTCATCGCCGAATATCTGTACGGCCACCCGGATGCCGAGACGCTCGTGTCGCAGTGCCCCACGTGCGACGAGTTCACATTGTCTGAAGGCATTGTGTTCGCAAATGGAGAGCGTGAGCTGCGGTACTGCTTCAGCTGCGCGACCCACTTCGACCCTGCCGAGCTGACCCGCTGCGCCTCCTGCAGCCGACCCTGGCCCCACGAGGGCGACGACGATGGCACCACCGACACCCTGTGCACGACGTGCCGGGAGTACGCGGGGCTCAACTAGGCCCGGCCGCCGCGCAGGGAGGAAGACCGATGCCCCTCACCGACCTCGACACCCTCGCCGGGCAGTCCGCCGCCGCCGGCGGCGGCCGAGGCTCCGCCCGGGACACCCTCGCCGTCCTCGGGCACGACCCGCGCGAGGACTGGCCCGCGCACGCCCGGCGGCTGTTCGACTACCTTGCCGAGCACTACGGGCCGCAGGATGTGCTGTGCACCCTCGCGGCCGGCTGGCTCGTCCAGCAGCGCTCCCCCGGGGTCCGCAAGACCTACTGGACCAACTTCCGGGTGTTCGAACCGTACGTCCGTGAGCAGGGTATCCACCCCCTCACCGTCCGGTTCCTGACCGCCGAGGGCTTCGCCCGCCACCTGGAGACCGCACCCACCCTCGTCTGGCGCGGCGGCGCCCGCGTGCCCGAGGGCCCGCCCCGCCAGGACACCACCCGGCACAACGTGCTCGCCGCGGTCAGCAGCTTCTACACCTTCGCCCTCAACAGCAAGGTGCTGCCCAGCACAATTCTCGACGCCAACCCCTTCGACGCCGTGCTGCGCCCGGTCATCGACCCGCTGGAGACCACCACCCCCGGGCTGACCGAACAGGAGTGGGAACGACTGCTGGCCACCGCCCGCGACAACCCCCTCTCACCGGCCACCGCGCGCCGCACCTACACGCTGCTGTTCTTCATGTACGCCTGCTTCCTGCGCGTCGACGCGGCCCTCACCGCCCGGATCGAGAACCTCGGCTACACCGATGGACATCGCACCGTCCGCGTGCGCGTCAAGGGCTTGCGCTGGACGCCCAAGGTGCTCGGGCCCGAACTGGACGCCGCGATCCGCGAACTCATCGGCGACCGCACCGAGGGCTACATCTTCGCCACCCGCACCGGCAAGCCCCTGGACGAGCCGTCCGTGTGGCGCACCCTGCGCAAACTGGCCCAGCGAGCCGACCTGCCGCAGGCGGACCGGCTCCGGCCGCACTCCCTCAAGCTCTCCGTCATCAACCACGCCTTCGGGCGCCCCAACGCCCGAGCCGAGCGCATCCAGCAGGCCGCCGATCACCGCGACCCGCGCACCACCGCGCGCTACCACACGCGTCGCAAGCTGCTCGACCAGAGCCCGATGTACGACATGGCCACCACCACCACCGCCGCCGCACTCAGCCAGTACCCGCGGTCCGCCCGCGCCACCGTCGCCGAAGGCGGCCGGCGACCATCCCCCGACGAGGGGCAGGGCGACGTCGGCGCCCCCTGATCCAGCCCGCCCCACCTGCGGAGGGGGAAAAGAGCCGGCCAGTTGCTTC
The DNA here is from genome assembly GCF_044759445.1 of Streptomyces sp. NPDC101118. NCBI lineage: Bacteria > Bacillati > Actinomycetota > Actinomycetes > Kitasatosporales > Streptomycetaceae > Streptomyces > Streptomyces sp. NPDC101118. The sequence continues at coordinate 116,993 of NZ_JBIVZG010000024.1, forward strand.
GTGCCCGTGCCGGGCCCCCGTACCAGCCCAGCAGTTCGCGCAGCCGACGATCGCCCGGCGCACCGTCCAGGACGGGAGGCGATGCGGGCAGCCGAGTCCGACGACCTGCAGCGCGGAAAAGTGGCCCCGCACAATGATGGACTCGTCCTCGGGGGAGATGCTGAGGGCGATCATCTCCACGTCGCTGGGAAGGGCGCGGGAGAACGCAGCCAGCTGCTCCTCGGTGGCCCCGCGGGGCCGGATGCTGAGTGACGCTGAAGATGTGCACCAAGGCGACGCTGCGTAGGCCACGGCTGGTGAGCTGGATCAGTTCGACGGCGTCGTCGGAGAAGAGGGTGGGGCCCTTGGGGGCCCCACGACGCAGGCGATCGAGCATGCGGGTCGAGCTCGTGGGGGCAACTATCGGGCGGCCCGCCAGGCGTGCTGGCGGGCCGTCTTCGAAGTGCCAGTCAGTTGGCTGCGCGGAGGATGGTGCTGCGCTTGATGTCCCAGCCGGTGGTGGTGGCGCTGCCCCAGCCTGCTGCGGCGCCGTTGATCTTGCCGTCGGGGCGGGTGGTCCAGGTGAACATCTTCACCTTGCCGTCGTTGTAGCCGTAGAGGGCCGCGAGGTCGTCGAGGCCGTCGCCGTTGTAGTCGCCAGGGACCAGGCGCATGTCGGCGTAGGTGAAGTTGCCGCTTGCGGTCTGATAGGCCTGGACAGGCGCGTTGAAGTGGCCGTCGGGGGTGGAGATGCTGGTCAGGACGTGAATGGCGTCGTGGCCGTCGCTGTAGTCGTACCAGGCGGCGACGTCGTCGCGGCCGTCCCCGTTGAAGTCGCCGGCGTTGACGTGGGTGCGGTTCCAGTCGCCGAAGGTGGAGCTGGTCCAGGAGGCCGTGGAGGCGTTGAAGCCGCCGGCGGGGTTGGTGAGGAAGCTGAACATCTTGATGCTTCCGTCGGCGTACCGGTACAGCCCGCCGAGGTCGTCGCGGCCATCGGCGTCGAAGTCACCGGAGACGAACTTCAGATTCTCCCTGATCCAATCGTTGTTGGTGTTGGACCAGGAGGAGAAGGGGGCGTTGAAGCCTCCTTCGGCGGTGGCGGTGAAGGTGAGGAGCTTGTCGGCGCCGTTGTCGTAGTCGTACCAGGCGGCCAGGTCGTCACGGCCGTCGCCGTCGAAGTCGCCGCTGTGCAGCGTCATGTTCCTCGCGGTGAAGTTGCCGGGCTTGGCACTCCAGGACGCCACGGGCGCGCTGAAGCCGCCGTCCAGCTTGCCCAGCGCGGTGTACAGCTTCACCGAGCCGTCGCTGTAGCCGTAGAGCGCGGCCATGTCGCCGCGGCCGTCCCCGTTGTAGTCGCCGGTGGAGAACTGCATGTTCGCCACCGCCCAGCTGCCGATGGCGGAGGAGTAGGACTGGAACGGCTGCTGGAAGGTGCCGTCGGCGGCCGCGGTGAAGGTCTGGAGCGAGTCGTGGCCGTCGCTGTAGTCGTACCAGGCGGCCAGGTCGCTGCGGCCGTCGCCGTTGTAGTCGTGGCGGACGACGGTGCCGGCGGCCCACTGGGACTCGCCCTTGGCGTTGTAGACGACGAAGTTGCCGCGGTTCTGCAGGACGGCCTTGCCGCCGGGTGCAGTGGTCTTGGTCTGCCAGAGCACGGTTGTGCCGTCGGTGTCGAGGACGACGAGGTTGCCCTTGTCGTCGAAGCGCGCGGTTGCGCCCGGGTTGCCGCCAGTGTTCGTCGACCACAGGGTCTTGCCGGCGTTCGAGATGATGGCCAGGTTTCCGTCGGCCTGCATCGTCAGGCGGGCGGCGTTGGAGGTCAGGGTGTCCCCTGTCATCAGCACGCTGCCGGGGGTCAGGGTGTTGCCGGCGGAGATGTCGTCCAGGCGGGTTGCGGCCGCGTCGTTGCGGGTCTCGGCCGGGTCGGTGCCCCAGCAGCCGCCCTGCCACGAGAGGCTGCCGATGCCGGCCAGCTCGCTCTTGCCGTTCTTGACGCGCACGATCGGTGCGCCGCCGTCACCGGAGCAGAGGGCGTCCTTCGCGGACTTGCCCTTGATGGCGAGGGTGCTGCCTGGCACGGCTCCGAGGGTGAACGTGGCCGTGTGGAGCTTCGTCGGCGCCCACTCCGTCTTCGTACGGCCGAACCCGGCCACCTTGAACTCCTCGCCGACCTCCGGGGCCCTCGTGGCGATCGGGATCGGGGTGATGCCGGTGGTGGGCGACGCCAGCCGGGCCAGGACCATGTCCCGGTCCCCACGGGGTACGAGCTCGACGACCTCGCGCACCTGACCATTCGCCGTGGTCAGATCCGTACGGCCGATCGTGGCCAAGGTCTTCCACTTGGGCTTGCCAGCAGCGACTTCGGTGCTGCCGGTGTCGGTGGCGAAGCATCGGGCGGACGTGGCGAGCCACTGCGGGGCGATGAGCGCAGCCGAGCAGGCCCGCTGGCCATCGCCGATGTCCAGACGGGCGGTGAAGGCCATGGATGAATCAGCATTAGGGCCGCTGACTGCGTGGGCGGGAAGGGCCGTGAGTACGGCCGATATCGTGCCGGCGGCGAGCAAAACACTCGGCAGCGCAGCATGTGTGCGAAACGTGGGCACGGTGGAAAATCCCCCGGATTGTGCAGGAAAGCTGTGTCAGATGGATTGCGGGGTCGAACGTGGCTGGTCGGGCCGGCCGCTCGCGCAGAAGGTGTGTTCAGGTTGTGGCAGCGCCGAAGGGACGGCACCTCACGGCGTCTCGCTCGTCAGCTGACGACCCTGAGCTCAATGAGGGTGGAACGCGTGCCGCCAGAGGGGTCTGACTCACCGTAGGCTGTGAAGTCATTTGCAGGAGCATTGACTTCGGAGGTCTTTCCGTTGGCAGTGATCGTGGCTTTGACCGGGTAGTCCTTCGTGTCGATTCCAAAGGCGTCGGCAAGCTCCATCGAGAGGTAGGCGGGCTTGGCGTTCACATCGAAACAGAAGGTCTTCTGGCCGCGGGCCAGGATTGTGATGTCCGGCGTTCCTCCGCACTCGACCAGGGTGATGTGCCCGTCCCCGCGCTTGAGAGTGATTCCACTTTCCTCCTTGAGTCTCTCCGCGCCGGGATAGTTGAACTTTTCAACCAGTGGCGGCATCGAGCTGGTCGGAGCGGCACTCGCAGGTCCATCCGGAGAATCCGCATTGGCGACTCCCAGAGTCGCCGCCGCGACGGTCAGAGCGGCCAGGGCGATCAGCAGCGGTTTACGGGCGCGCAATATGGCCATGAAAAGCCTTCTCGGTAAAGGAGTTGGGGGCAGTCTTCCCCCAAAGGTCGCCCAAGTAAAACACGCGTAAGATCGGCTTCTCGATCGCTGTCCTGTGATCCGCCTCTCAAGAGGTGTCCACCGGCGCGTGGTAACGGGCTGAGCGCCGCATCCGGACCGGCAGGACTTCCCTCTCGTGAACCGATTGTAAGATCGTTCAGCTCTAGTCCGACCGGGCGGGTTGATGAGGGAGCGTCAACTGCCGGCCTTGTCGCCCGTCCGCAGGCCGCCGACCACGGCCTGCTGCACTTCGGCGGACTGGATCGACCCATGAACCAAGGGGGATCCCGCCGCATGAAACGGCGTACACCCTCCCGAGCACCGCTCTCGGGAGCACTGAAAAGAATCCAGGGCCCACGCCGCGCGCTCGGCGCGCTGGTGACGGCCGGCCTGGTGTCCACACTGCTGGGGGGCCCTGCCGCTATCGCGGCAGAACCCTCTGCACCTCTACCCGCAGGCGTGCGGGAGCAGATCGTCCAGTACTGGGAGACCGGAGGCGCCGGTCTCAAGGCGGCCGCCGAACAGGCGCTGCTCGGCGGCGACGACGACGTTCGCGCCTTTCTCGCCAACGCCGCCGACATCCAGTACGACGACAACCGGGTCGCCGCGGCCCGCCTGACAGGTGCCGGTGGCCGAGCCCTGCGCAAGGCAGCAGTCGAGGCCATGCAGTCTCCCGACGCCTTGGAGGCCTTCCTCCTCAGCGGCTTCAAAAGGCCTCTTGACGACGACCGCAGGGTCGAGATCGCACGCATTGTCGCGCTGGGCGGCCCGGGTGTCCGCGATGCGGGCAGGACCGCTCTCCTGGGCACCTATGGCGACCGGGAGGAGTTCCTCACCAGCGGTCAGTACGCGGCCCAGCAGGACGACAACCGTGTCGAGGCCGCCCGCCTGACGGCCACTGGCGGCCCGAACCTGAAGGCCGCGGCCAAACTGGCGCTGAAGGGCACGCCCGAGGACATCGTCGAGTTCCTGGAGGTCGGGCAGTTCACCGCTCGCAGCCGCGACCAGGAGCACGCCACGATCGCCGAGCTGACCGAACGGGCCAGGAAGGCCGGCCAGCAGGCAGAAGACGCGACCAAGACCGCCCAAGCGGCCTCGGAGAAGGCGGTCCAGGCATCGGCTCTGGCCAAGGAGGCAGCCGCGAAGGCGGCCGCCGAGACCCTGGCGGCGAAGAACGACGCCAAGAAGGCCGCGGTCAAGGCGGCGCAGGCCGCCGAGGCAGCCCGAGGCGCTGCTGCCGCCGCACAGGACGCGATCGGCTCCGCGAACGCGGCCAACCGCGCCGCCCGGCGAGCGGCGATCGCCGCTTCCCAGACCGCTTCGGCCGCAGCAGCAGCCGCCGGTGCGGCCAACACCGCCTACCAGGCAGCAATCGCGGCAGCCGGTGATGCCGGTCGCGCCGGTGCCGCCGAGAAGGCTGCGTCCGTGGCGGAGCAGGCTGCGAAGCTGGCGGAGACCTCGGCTCTGGCCGCCGACCAAGCGTCCAAGGCATCGCGAGCGGCCGGGGCGGCGGCCAGCGCGTCCAAGAGCGCCAGCGCGAACGCTCGTGCAGCGGCCGATGCCGCAGAAAACGCCAACACGTACGCCGATGCGGCGGGCGGTCACTCGGACGAGGCCCGTCAGGCCGCTGCCGAAGCACGCCGCCACGCGGACGCCGCCGACCGTGCCGCCGACCGTTCCACGGAGCTGGCCAACAGCGCGGCCACCGCTGCCGAAGGGGCCCGGGACAAGGCCAACTCTGCCGCGAAGCATGCACGCAACGCCGCCGCGTTCGCACGCGAGGCCGTCAAGCAGGCGGGCAACTCGGCCACGTATGCGGCCCAGTCCGCGAAGGCCGCCGAAGGCGCCAAGATCGCCGCTGACAACGCCACAGCCGCTGCCAAGCAGGCGGACGACACAGCCAAACTGGCGCAGAAGACCGAGGACGCGGACCTGGCCAACCGCACCGACGCCGGCATCGAGCGCGCCCTGTCCCTCACGGCGCAAAGCACCTTCGCCATCTCCGCCTCGGCCGCCCGGCAGGCCGAAGCTCGCACGCTCACCGCCACTGCGACCGCTCTAGCCCTGGAAGCCGGCCGGCCCGATGTCGATGTCAAGGCGACCGCGGCCAAGGGCCGCCAGCTGGCCATGCAAGCGATGAAGCTGCTGGGCCCTTGGCACCAGGAAGCCGCAGCCCGTGCCCTGTCCGGCACCGACCAGGACGTCCTGGACTTCCTGCGCACCCGATGGAAGGAAGCCGACCAGCAGGAAATCCGTCAGCAAGTTGTCCATCTGAGCACCCAAAGCCCGTACGCCTCCGTGCGGACCGCGGCCACGGAGGCTCTCAAGGACACACCCGAGCAGATCAACGGCTTCTACACCTCCGGCCAGTACACCGTCGGCTTCGACGACATGCGGGTCGAAACTGCCAGGCTGAGCGCTGCCGGAGGCGCCGGAGTGAAGGACGCGGCCAAGGCCGCGCTCGCCGACGGCACCGGCAAGGCCCTGGCCACCTTCCTCCAGGTCACGCAGTACTCCGCACGTATCTCGGACGAGCAGGTCGTCGCCGCCCGCCTGGCCGGCGCCAAGGAGACGACGGAAGTCAAGGCCGCCGCGAGGATCGCGCTCGCCGGCCCCCCACAGCTGCTGCACGAGTTCGTCACCGTCGGCCAGCACATGGCGAAGCGCAAGGACGATCTCACCGCCAACCACCGGGCCGAGATCGCGCGACTGGTCCACATCGGCCAGACCGTCGCCGCCCAGGCCCAGAGGGACCGATGGCTCGCTGCTGAGGCCGCGCTTAAGGCTAAGAAGGCCGAGATCGAGGCCAAGGACGCCGCTGAGAAGGCCAAGGCGTCTGCTGCCGAGGCCTCCGGCTACGCCGCCGCGGCCGACCGATCGGCCGACGCCGCAGAGCAGTCCGCCGCTGAAGCGCGCAAGTCAGCCGCCACCGCCCGTACCGCGGCCGACCAGGCTGAGCAGGACGCCAACGCAGCCGCCGACTCCGCAGCCGAGGCCGAATTCTCCGCCGGCTACGCCCGCCAATCCGCCAGCGAGGCCAATGCCTCCGCCGAACAGGCCCGCTCCTCCGCCCTCGCAGCGGGCAAGAGCCGCGGACAGGCCGAGGCGCTGGCCAAGAAGGCCTGGACCACCGTCGCCACCAAGCGCGAGGCTGAGATCGCCCAGGCCCGGCGCCAAGCCGCCGAAGAACGCGAGCGCCAGCAGGCAGCCCAGCCGAAGCGGGTATGCATCCCGCACCCCACCCGCGAAACCATGGCCCCGATCATGGCCTGCGCCGCCTCCCCCGGCGACTCCGTGATCCAGATGCCGCAGGTCGATCCCGCACTCGAGGCCCTCATCTGGGAGGTCAGCGGGCTCAACGACATCAAGAAGTGCGTCACCGAACCCACTCTGGCCCAGTGCATGATGGCCGGCATCGGAATCCTGCCCGTTGGCAAGCTCAAGCTCGCCGACAAGGCGCTCGACGGAATCCAGGCACTCATCGAGTCCAGGAAGTTCACCCGCTCCGTCGGTTGCCTGATTGGCGCTGCCGCGCACAGCTTCCCGGCAGGCACCAAGGTCCTCATGGCCGACGGCAGCCACCGCCCGATCGAGCAGATCCAGGTCGGCGACCTCGTCACAGCCACAGATCCGGTCACCGGCGAGTCCGGCCCACGGCCCGTCACCCGCACAATCACCACACCCGACGACGGCGACTTCACGGACGTCACGCTCGCAGACGGCTCCGGGCTGACCTCCACGGACCACCACCCGTACTGGGTGGAGAACCGCAAGCGCTGGATCGACGCCGTCGACCTCCGTACCGGTGACGCCCTCCGCACGCCGGTCGGAACGACGGTCCAGGTCGGCAAGACCAGCCACTGGACGGGCCTCCAGCCCGCCTACGACCTCACCGTCGACGACCTCCACACCTACTACGTCAACACCGGCACCGCCGACGTCCTCGTCCACAACACCGACACGACCTGCCCCGCTTGGGTAGCGCAAGCGTTCCAGAGTCTTCCGAAGTACAACAAGCTTGGCGACAAGACCTACGGGCAGATACGGGACGAGTTCGACCGGATCATTCCCAAGGCCGATACAGATGAACTCCGCCAGATCATGAGCGGCGAACATGACGACCTGTTCCGCGAGGCGGACGCGCTCCTCAAGTCCTCAGGGAACGACCTGTATCCGCCGCGAAGGGTGGGGAACTACTCCATCGCCTCCCACGTGGAAGCCAAGTATGCGGCATGGATGAAAAACAATGGAATCAAGCACGCCAAGGTCGCCATCAACAACAACAACGGCGTATGCGACGACTACTACAACTGCACGAACGCAGTGGAGGCCATCCTTCCCCCTGGATCGACCTTGACTGTGTACTACCCTGGAAAAGGTAGCCCGGTGACACTTTATGGCAGGAGGGTGAACCCGTGATCCTGATGGTTCGCTATCGTGGAGAAACTCGTTCTCTGAGCGATTCGAAGGACGTTTCCGAGTCGTTCGAGGACGCGCTACAGCCCCAGCGGGCCCTGGAAGGCAATGTGCGCGCTACATGGCTCGCGCTGGAGAACGAGGGCGACCAGGCCCCGGTCACCTGCCTCGAGGTCAGCATCAACCTGAAGAACGGTCTCGGCGGCGCCGTCTGGTTCGCGGGGGGCCGCGAAGCGCAGCGCATCGAAGACGAGACCGGAAGCGACATGGGCTACTACTTCTGGGTGTCCGAGAGCCAAGAGCCACTCGCGTTCGACCCGCAAGTGATGTCGGACTTTCACGCCCCCTCCTACTTCGATCCGCGCGGAGTAATACCAGTCTCACATATTAGGAAGGTTGTCGCAGAATACTGCCAGTTGGCGGGCGGCCGACCAACCTGTATCGAATGGGTCGCGGGAAACCAGAACGGGACCCGCCTTGCGTGACGCCAAATCGCGCATTCCCATGCACGATCGAGCCTGTCTCATGACTGGGTAGAGAGTATAATCAGGCCGAGGGGGCCGCGTTCGCGCAAGCGGAGGCGGCCCCCTCGATTTGCGAGGGTGCTTACCGGACGCGCATGCGAGGGCGGCAATCACCTCAGTAGAAACGGATAGCTCACAGTGATAGTCGCCGGGACAACGCACGAGGGCACTTTCTATGCCCGATCCGAGGATGAGGTCAACGCACTTATCGACCACATCATGGAGGACCTTCCGCAAGGATCTACGACTCCGGACGGATTTGCGATCATGCCAGAAAAGGCTGTGGTCAGCATCGTCAAGGGAAAGTATCCGGAAGAAACCGATGAGCGATGGGCAAGTAACTGTCTCTACGTCAGCGTGAACACTGGAACTGGATATGGTGCTCTTCGCTGGTACCTTCTGGAACCCGTCGAAGGGTCAGGCGAGGATCACATTTCCAGGTTCATCTGGACCTCAGGAAGTGCAACTCCACCTTCAGTAGACCCTCGATTGATCATGGACTCGGGAACGCCGACGTACTACCCCCCCGAGGCCGCTATTCCGATTGCCAAGGTCCGAGAAGCGCTGGAGGAATTCTGCCGCGCCCGCACGGGCGACCGACCGGAATGCATCGATTGGCTCCTGCTTGATCAAAGTGTATGACTAATTTCTAAGGGCTGTCCCGTAAATGATCTCTGAGTGGTTTGGGGCATGGTGAGCTGCGGTACAGCCAGCTGGTCTATCCGGCGAGGGTGAGGTTGTGCATCCGGGCGATGCCGAGCATGGCGTGGTGGACGCCGTCGCCCTTGAGGCGGCAGTCGCGGAGGACCTTCCAGGTCTTCATGCGGGCAAAGACGTGCTCGACCCGGGCCCGGACCTGCTTGTGGGACTTGTTGTGCTCCTCTTTCCAGTCCGGGAGTTCGCTCTGCCCGCGCTCGCGGCGGTGTGGGATGACGAGTCCGGTGCCCGGGTAGCCGCCGTCGGCGATCACGCGGGTCTTGCCGACGGCGGCCTTGGCGCCGGACTCCTCCCATGCCTTGCAGTCGTTGCGGTTCCCGGCGAGCGGCCGGCCGACTACGACGCCCAGGCGGGTGTCAGCATCGATGACGACCTGGTGGTTGGTGGAGTACCGGTAGTTCTTCGACCGCTCGGCGATGGTGTGATCGCGGGTGGGCACCAGGGTGCCGTCCACGATGAGCACGGTGTCCTTCGCGAACCGCTTGCGAGGCTGGAGCGCGAGCATCGGCCCGAGATGATCGATGATGCGGTCCGCCGCCGACTTCGAGACCCCGAACAGCGGCGCAAGCTGCCGCATCGTGAGGTTCGTGCGCCAGTAGGCCGCGACCAGCAGGGCCCGGTCCTCCAGCGGAAGGCTCCACGGCCGGCTTTTGCGGACCGCTTCCGCACCAACGCGTCGCAGCACCGTCATCAGCTTGCCGAACTGCCGTGGGCTGAGCCCGGTGAAGGGGGCTATCCAGGAAGGCTCCGACGCCGTGATCACACCAGCCACAGCGAGATCGTTTCACGGTGCCCAGCGCAACGCGAGAATGCCCCTATGACTGAAGAGCTGGTGGGGTTCCTTGAGGCGCGACTGGACGAGGAGGCTGATTTGGCCCGACGCTGCGACGGTGACGGATGTGGTGAGTGGTTCGCCCACGGACACACCGTCGACTTCTGTCAGGTTGACCTCCCCGGCTTCCACCCCACGATTGCCCAGCACGTGGCTCTCCACGATCCGGCCCGCGTCTTGCGCGAGATCGAGGCCAAGCGGCGCATCCTGGCCCGCCATGCCCGCGACCCCTGGCCCTGCCACGACTTGCGCGACCTTGCTTCGCCCTACGCCGACCATCCGGACTTCCCCGCCCGGGCCTGAGCAGCACGGGCCAAGCCTCCGACGAAGCTACGTGCCTGAACCGAGTCCCGCTCATGGAGATCGTTTACGGGACAGCCCTTAGGGTCCGTGCTGTGAGTGACTACTACGACCTCTTCCTGGCTGTGGACCTGTCTCCGGATCTGCCTGAGGCAGCGTTGCAGGAGCTGAGGTGGCTCTTGGGGGAGGCAGAGGCTCCACCGGTGCTGGAATCGGCTGACTGGGAGTCGTGGGGGGACCCGTGGGAAGTCTTCGAAGGTGGCTCTGCGAGCCGGTCGTTCGGCGGGGTGGACACCTCGATGCTGGTCCGGGCTGTGGACAGACTGAACCTGGACGGGAGCGTGCCGTGGGCTCTGACCGTCCGGACGTGTGTCCACGACGACGAGTTCGGGGTGGTGATGCAGGTCGTCGGGTGGATTCTTCGGCAAGCGACCACGCAGGGGTGGGTCGGATTCCTGCGCTACTCGGGCTGGGACGAGGTGCAGCATGTCGTGCGTCACGGGGGCGGCTTCGATGTTGTCGACATCCGCACGACCAGGAAGCAGATCAGCGTGTCCTGGTCGTAGACATGGCCCCCGCCTCGCCAGCACTCGCGCCCGCGCCGAACAAGCCGCCGCCAGCTGAACTATCCGGCTGGTTGCAGATGGCCCGCCTTCGGGCATGGTTCGGGCGAAGCGGGGGTCCTCGGCGGGGGCCTGGACGGTCAGGACGGTGACGGGGCCGTTCGCGACGGTCCACCCCGCGCTGGTGAAGAGCTCGGCCGCGAGGTCGCGGAGGGCCTTGCCCTGGGTGGGGGTGGCGGGGCGGTAGGTGCCGTGGTGGACGTGGCGGACGGTCAGCCGCTGCGCGCCGTGACGGCTGGCGAGGGTGTCGGGGCGGACGTACCAGCCGCTGGTGTCCGGCGCGATCGTCGTGCCGACGCGGGCCAGCGGGAGGCCGCCGAGCACGGCCAGGGCGGCCTGCACGAGCGGAGAGGAGACGTCCGCAGGGCTCGCACCGAGCGCGCCCTCGACGGGGGCGGTGGGGGTGGTTGCGACGTACGCGGAGGTGCCGATCATGTCGTGTGCCCTTCGTGCGGTGTGAGGTGTCGCCGGCGGAGCGGGTTCCGCTCCCTGGCTACCGACATTGAATAGATTGCAGCGATAACGGAGCAGGGGTAAGTGGGTTGCCCTCCGCGGAGGGTGATGTCACCCGGTCGGGCTACGCGGCTGGTCCGCCAGGGCGGCTGGTCCTACGCCTGGGCGAGGAGGGCGCGGGCTTGGGAGAGGAGACGCTCGGCGGTGCGGACGCTGACCTCGAAGCGCTCGGCGAGTTCGGCGGCGGTGACCGGCGCGAGCCGGCCGGTGGCGGCTTCGGCGAGCTGCACGGCGACGTCCGCCAGGTGGGGGTTCGGGCGTACGGTGCGTGGTTGCTTGTCTTTGGCGCCGGGGGTGCGGCCCTTGTACTGGGTGGGCCGGCTGGCGCGGGCTTCGGCTTGGGCGCGGGTCCACCAGCGCCGCCCATGCCGCTCGATGCCGGGCTCAATCAGGCCGTTCACTGCGTCGGACCGGACGGTGGAGGCGGACAGCCCCGCGACCTGGCCGACCTCGGCATCGGTGAGCAAGTCCTCGGGATGCGACTCGGCTGGCAGCAGGGGCAGGGGCTTGCCGGCGAGGTGGGCCTCGACCTGGGCGGCGTCGTAGAGGAGTGGCCGGGCGGAGCCGGGCAGGGGTTGGACGGCGGTGGCGAAGGCGTCGTGGTGCTGGCGCCGCCAGGTCGACAGCGAGACGCCCGCGCGCTCGGCAACACCGGTCAGATCGAGGGTCGGACGGCCGTGGGGGATCACGGGGCTTGTCTCCTTTGCCGGTCGGTGCACTGCGGGTGAGGCTACGGGGCCGACGGCACGACTCGAATGCGGGGAGGGCGGAGACTGGCCGGCCTCCACCACAGACACGGCAGGAATTAGAATACAGCCGATAAGGGGCATTGTCGATGTCAGACGGGCGCGACCCCAGAGTCCATCGGATAACAAAATGAAGCACTACTGAGAACCCGTGAGGCCGCAAGGTGGGAGCCGGCCCTGGAGCGGGCTGATCAGGGCCACCCGGAGGAGGAGTCGCCCCTGGTGGAGTATTGCGGTGGCGGGATGCGTACCCTGTGATCCCCTGGGCCGTTGATCACGTCATGAAGCCACGCACCGCCCTGAGGGCCATCGCCCTCACGACCATGCCCCTGCTCCTGGCGACTCCCGCCCAGGCTGCCGTCCCTGAAACCCCGTCGTCCCTCAGCAGCACCGCGGCGGCTCCCGTTCAGGCCAGCGGTAACCCGTTTGCGGACATCCTGGACCTCGACGCAGGCATCCTGGCGATCGCTTCGGGCATCCTCAACATCAACGGCAAGTAAGGCATCAGCGCGGCCGCCGGGAAGCTCCTCGGCAACACCCCTCCCAAGTAGTGGCGCGAGACCTGCTTCGTACGGCGCCGAGCAGCCCCCACCGGGCACGGTCGTCACTGCTGTTGCCGCCCGCGAAGCGGGGCTGGTCCTGGAGGCGGAGCCGGAAGGTCCTGGGCGGGGGAGCGAAGCGGACCCGCCCAACGGGCCGAAGGCCTGGACCCCATGAAGCGGGGTCACTCAGGCCTGCGCAGCAGGCCGTTCGGCTGAAGCGAAGCGAAGCCGAACAAGGTCCGAAGCGATGCGCAGGACCCGGCCCGAAGGGCCGGCCCCAGCTCGGCGAAGCCGAGCCCCCTGGCGGGCTCCGCCTTCTCATGGTGGGGGCCAGGGCAGGTCAAGACGCAGCACCGACCACGGTGCTGCGAGCCCCGGCTCTTCTTGCTGGCCCTCGTTAGCGGGGCCGTTCTCCGGAAGGGCCTGGGGCGGGGGGAACGAAGCGGACCGGCTCAGAACTCAAGCCCGTTTGAAAGGGGGCTGCTTTCCCCTGCTCTGCTGGGGGAAGGGCTGGTGAGGGTCGTCATGCAAGGCTTCATGGTCGGCCGGTCCGGACCAGGTGTCTTGAAGCGGGTTAGAGTCCGTGCGGGGTCATGCTGGCCCGTTGGATCAGTTCGCGGGGGGTTGAGGGTGATGTGGGGGAAGGGGTGCGAGCAGGTTTGGGCGCAATGCATCGTTTTGGCTGTGGCCGCACTTGGGCTGAGTGGGTGTAGCGGGGAGGTCGCGGCCGCGAGGGGCTTCGAGGAGGTCACGGCTCCGAAGGAGATTGTTCTGCGGGGGGCTCCGGGGGAGGTCGCGGAAGTGGTTCTACCTGCGTCGATTCCTCATCAGGATGACATTCCCGTTGTCTGGTTGGATATGAATCCTGGAGTGGCGTCACCGCTGCTGGGTGACCGTCCGTACTGTCACTATGCGTACGCCTATCAAGCGCAGCTCGATATTCTCTGCTCGGTGGATGGCGAGGGCATATTGCGAGCGAGAATCGCTTCGGGCGTCAAGCCTGTGCAGCGTATACCGGCTGGCTACTTGATAGCTGAGAATGTGCACACCGCAAAGAAGACACCGATCATCGTCGAGGTAGTTTCCCCTGTTTATGGCGGGCAAGCGAGCTCAGCTTCGCCGAGTTCGTTTTTGGAGTGAAAGGGAGCCACGGACGAGGCTGCCCAAGGCGAGTCTGCTGCCAGCCGCCCGCGCAGCGGGATGGTCCTGAAGGCGGAGCCGGAAGGTCCTGGGCGGGGGAGCGAAGCAGACCCGCCCAACGGGCCGCAGGCCCGGACCCCGTGAAACGGGGTCCGGGCCTGCGCAGCAGGTTCTCGGGGCCGAGCGCAG